>JAJZHV010000158.1:0-1804 GCA_021804345.1 Pseudomonadota bacterium
ATCTTCCGGGTGAATGGCCTGGAGCCACTCCTGTGCCTGACGGGATGATTTTTCCACCGCAATGTAGTCGATCATGGCTTTGTTGATAAACCCCCGTCTGCCACTGGGGTCACAAATCCAGATGAAGGTGGGTGCATGATCGGAAATGAGGCGAAACCGCTTTTCGGTTTCGGACAGTGCGGCAATCAACACCCGCTCAACTGCCGACACGGAGAGCACACTGAGGTTCTGGGCAGTATGCTTTTGAGCGTTGTGTAGATTCTCACCCAAACTCATGTCGGCGCGCAGAATATGGGAAATCAACCAGAGAGTAAGAAACTCCAGTATTTTTTCCAGACTGGCGGCATCCTCGAGGGTTTCGTTTTTGGCAATGGCCAGAACTTCTTCGATGAAGGCCTGATGAGATTTTTGATGCGCGGTCTTTTCAGAATCACTCAAGGTGGATTGAGCCAGAAACTTTTCTTCGTCCGAAAAGTGTTCCGCAGCATATTGGATCAAGCGATCAAGCACCGCTCTGGCATCCAGTAGACCACTGCCATCGGATACCGTATCCGCCAGGGTATTGATCAGGTCTACCAGGCAACGATGCTGATGGTCAATTGCCGGAATGCCGATTTCGAATTTTTCGTTCCAGTAAAAATACTTCATGTCATCCCTGATCGATCCGACCGCTATGGGTGCATCCGGGGTGGTTTCCGCACAGGCAAACAGCCCAATGGCGACGATGTCCGAAGAACACGCACCAAATTCGCGCATTGCAGCATTTTGAAACACATACTTGCACGACCCCGGAAAGATCGTATTGATATTGATCAAAAAAAACCGTTATTGGCGAACCATGGTCTCTCCCGCCCTGGCATGCCACCGTCGTACACCAAGCCAAACCCTACACGCTCTGAATGGCATGGGTATTACACGGGATTTCAGCGCGGGTCGAAGCGGGGAGAAAACCGTTTGAGTGTGTCTTTCATGAGCAAATCTTCCTTGATCACATGTTCTATGAGCCAACGGCGCAGAAAGCTTACAAAGTGCTCTACGGCCGAACTAGACCAATCCGCCTGAGCCTGCAACATTTCCCCTTTGATCTCCTCAAGTTGCTGGGTTAATTGCTGGTGGGAATGGCCCAGTTGGGAAGACCCCGCAAAGCCCGCAGCTTGGGCGATTTTCTCTTCCCGGGCAAAATGAACCTGGGCATATCTGGACAGGCTGTCCAGCACGTCGGATAGTGCCTTTCTGTTTTTTGTCTTGAGCACCTCTTCCACCTGATTGATCAGATCCACGAGGTACTTATGATCCGTATCGATGACATCATTGCCCACACTCAGTTGTTCACGCCAAGCAAAACCCATGGTGCCCCCCTGTTGAAAACAAATCACTCGCCATTCCCGGCAGGAACTTGCCCCCAGCAAGCCAGCCCTGGCCAGGCCAAGCGCCCTGGTATGACCGGAAATCTTCCGTTGCCCAAGCACCCAGGAATGCTTGGGACCGAATTTCCCGGTACGGTCCCCACCGATAAATCTGGTAGACTAAAGCACTCGTAGATCACAAAGCGCGAGCCGACAGTCCCTTCGAGAGTTCCTTCAGTCCGTGTCCACAGCCATCAAACAGTTCCTTGGTCGCGTCTATCCGGAGCATGCGCCCCTGTTTGCTCAGCTCACACCGGTCCCCGCACTGAGCGCACAGCCAATCCCTCTTCCCGAAGCGGTCGTGCGCGTGGTGACCGGCCAACTGTTGTCCGGAAAAGCGGCCGATACCATTTATCATCGAATCACCCTTGCTACACAGCGTAATGGTCTGGCTGGCT
>JAJZHV010000158.1:1814-3650 GCA_021804345.1 Pseudomonadota bacterium
ACAGTTTTCGTGCCTGTGGCTTGAATGGAGCAAAGGCGCGAGCCCTCTGTACCTTCGGCGCTACAGTCGGTAACAACCCTGGCGCACTGGATCATTGGCGTACCATGGAAACCCAGGCACTGACCCGGGAAATCATCAGCCATCCGGGCCTCGGTCCCTGGACGGCAGCCATCATTCAATTGTTTTATCTGGGGCGAGAAGACGTTTTTCCTCAAGGCGACCGGGGGTTGATGCGCGCAATCAGCGCGCTGGAACGGATCGGTACCCTCCGTCAACCCAACTATCGCTTTGATCCTGACCGGGCCAGCCCTCACCGCTCCTACTTGGCGCTCTATTTGTGGCAGGCCGGAGTACGCGGATTCCTGAACAACGATCCCCCCTTGCGCAAAACGACAAAAGGATAGCCCCAATGGACTCTATGGATGACGATCTGGAGCAAACGATTCGTGACATTGGCCTGCCTTCGCGCCCGGAAATCCTGTTCAAGCTGGATGAGGAAATGGACAAGGAAACCCCGAATTTCAGGAAGATCGAACAGCTGATCAGCGCAGACATGGGGATTTCGGCGGCACTGATTAAAATCATCAACTCTCCCTTTTACGGTCTGCAAACAAAAGTCACTTCGATTCGACATGCCATTGGCCTGCTCGGACTGTCTTCCATCACGCGCATCGTAACCGGTATAGCCTTAAGAAATCTGGTGTCCGCAAAACACCGGGTGGAAGCCGGAAGTTTTCTGGAAGAATCCGCGCTGCTGGCGCTGGTGTCTGCTTATCTGGCCAATCGGCTCCGTTTGGTCAGTAGCGATCTGGCCTTCACCTATGGGCTCTTCCAGGGCTGCGGCTCGCTGTTACTGTTAGACCGCATTCCGCAGTATATGGACACCCTAAAGCTGGCCAAAACCAGTCACAAATCCCTGACCCAACTGGAGCAGGAGGCGCATGGCATGGATCACGCCAAAGTGGGAGCGATCATGGCCCAGGAATGGGGACTACATCGCCACATCGTTCTGGCCATTCGCCACCACCATGAATACAACAGCATCGCGACACAATGGACGGCGCAGTCCGCCCAGGATGAGGCATTACTCGATGCACTCAATTTGATTGCCGTTGGCCTGATGGCAGAGCATGTCATGAATGCCGAAACAAAGGATGAGGGGTCGGTGGACTGGAAAATCTGTGGCGCATTGGTTTTGGAACGCTTCAATCTTGACCAGGGGCATTTTCAAGGTATTCTGGAAGAAGCGACGATGGTGCTGAAGGATCATGCCGAGCAATAGCTTCTCCCACCACCCGTCATGAAATGGAACGTCCATCTAAGCCCAGTGAAGCCTATCCCCTCAAACCAGCAGAACGTCCCCCTGTTGTTCGTACATGGTTGGGCCATGGGTCCATGGATATGGGATCCACTCCTCCCCCTCTTACCCGCCATGCAGGTCAACCGGGTTGATTTGGGGTTTTTTGGCTCGCCTGAAATCCCTGCGCTGGACAACCCCCTAGTTATTACGCATTCCCTGGGACTTCTGTGGTCCATGATGCATATTCCGCGCCCCTGGCGCGGTCTGGTCTGCATCAACAGCTTTACCCGCTTTGTGGCCACAGAAGACTTTTCTGGTGTCAACCCCCACTGGCTGCGCCGGATGAAAAACCGCTTGCAGCAGGACCCAGTGGGCGTTGTGGCCGATTTTTTACGCCGTTGCGACCCCTCGCAGCCCTCTGCACTCGCCACCAGTTCGGCCCAACCGCAATGGAGCGCCCGCCCCTCATCCGCCTTGCAAGCCCCGCACCTCCTAGAGGCGCTACCGCCCACGGCCGACTGGAATAGAGCGCGCTT
>JAJZHV010000159.1 GCA_021804345.1 Pseudomonadota bacterium
CTGTGTCACTACTTCCAGCGTGCTGATCAGGTTATCGATCATGTCAATGCCCCTGGCTAGTCGAAGCACAACGCCTTCCTCGATGGCACAAAAAAAACGCAAGGAACCGTCGGGGTTTATTTTCTGGATGGAGCGCACAAAATCCGTTTGGCCAATCCTGACCACGAACGGATAGGACGCAAAAACCGTCGTTTCCAATTGGTTGACGGGCAAGCCCACGCACCGCGCATATTCTTCCAGAGCGGGGCAACCATTGATTTCCGTGACGTCGCGCTGATGCGGGATTGCGCCCGTCACTACCAGACGATCACCCCCCCCTACAAAGTGCTGTGTTTTGAACACATGAAACAGAAACGGAGTGGCGGACACCAGCAACAAGGCCGCATTATTAAACAAACGCCCCTCATGCAAGATCCAAGTTTCCTTGAATTTCAAATCATCTGCTGCCGAGCCGCCCATGAGGGGAATCCCCCCCAAACCATCATGAAATGCGCGGGAAACGCTTTCCTCGCGTCGACTAAGACCATCAACAAGCATGAATCCAAAGAAAGCCTCTGGTGGAAGATGGGTCACCCGTTGCTGCAGGTTTTCTTTCAACTTATGGGCAAACAGGCGCCCTGCCTGAAGATCGAATTGGGAGACTTGAGTGATGAGTCCCAGTTCAAACTGGAGATCATCGCGATGGATACTAAACCCGGTCATTCCTCCAACGGTGTAGCCCAGAGGACCAATTTCCCCCGCCGTAGAACAACCGATGACAGTGGCCGTATCAAAGTGGTGACAGACGCTCCTGGCCAGAACGTCACAGTCATAGTGGCTTGAGAAAAATAAAACGACCAGTCCGATCCCGGGTTGGTCCAAGGCAATGGCCAGTTCTGCGAGGGCCGCCTCGGCGGTTTTTTGCACACTACTGCCGGATTTGATGCGCGGCGCAGATAAACCAGCCGGTTGCCCAATCATGCGTCCCCTCCTCCCTCTGCGTGCCTGTGGTTTACGCTTAGAAACGGATCAGCGCTCACCGCAGCCTAAGGCGGGTAAGCCGTTCCGTATTCAATAGGACCACTTTTCTTGATGGGGCCGCATGCCAACCTGAGCGGCGCACCAGCTCTATCCGGCTGGCTTCACCCCATTTGTTTCACTACACCATATTTCATCGGTAAACGCAATACAGACTGGGCTACTGGCGCGCGGCAGGTTGGGTCGATTACCAGGGCGGAGAGTTTGTCCATAAAGCCCATGCACAATGTTGGTATAATTGTTGGGGCAGGATGTTTTTTGATTAAAATATCAGAACAAATTCAATACGTTGATAAATTACTTGGCGGAGGCGGTGAGATTCGAACTCACGAACGGTTGCCCGTTGCCGGTTTTCAAGACCGGTGCAATCGACCACTCTGCCACACCTCCGAATTGACCGAGCATTCTACCCCAACTTGCAACTTTTCGGGGCATCACGTAGTCTTACGAGTGTATCCGGTTACCTGCGTAACCTCTTTTATCAGATCACTCTTAAGGAGTCTGCATCCATGCAACGAGATTTCAACACCTTTTCCCAGACAGGACAACTAGACACGCTGCAGCACCGCGTGTTGCGTAATACCTACTGGCTGTTGGGACTCTCCCTCATTCCCACTGCCGTGGGTGCGCTGGTTGGTATCAACATGAGCTTTGGCTTCATGGCCGCTAGCCCCATGCTCTCCAGTCTGCTCTTTCTGGGCATGATTTACGGCCTGTTTTATGCCATCGAATCCAATAAGCACAGCACCACAGGGGTTTACCTGCTACTGCTGCTCACCTTCATTTTGGGGGTGATGCTGGGGCCTTTGCTGCAATTTACCCTGGCTTTCCGTAACGGGGCGCAGCTGATTTCCCTGGCTGCTGGTGGCACTGCGGTGGTTTTTTTCAGCCTAGCCGGTATCGCCAGCAACACCAAGCGTAATTTCAGCGGCATGGCCAACTTTTTGATGGTTGGGTCCATCGTATTGATGGTGGCGGTCATCGCACAAATTTTTCTGCAGTTGCCGCTGTTTCAATTAGTCCTGTGCGCTGGATTCATGCTCTTTTCTTCTCTCATGATTCTGTTTAATGTCAGTCAGATCGTACATGGCGGCGAAACCAATTACATCACGGCCACCTTAAGCCTGTACATGAACATCTATAATATTTTTGTGAGTCTGCTCCAGTTGTTGGGTGCCTTTGGGGGAGACCGTCGCTAACCCGACGCATGCTCCTATCTAGTCACTTCAAAAACCGCTTCTGTGCCAGAGGCGGTTTTTTTATGCTCGCAGTCTTTTAAGCCGCCGGTTTTTCAAACAGTGCGATAGACTCCACATGCGCCGTGTGTGGGAACATGTTCACCACCCCGACCGCCTTCAATGCGTACCCCTGTTGATGCACCAGAATGCCCGCATCCCGAGCCAAGGTGGCAGGATTGCAGGACACATAGACGATCCGTTGCGGGGAAAAATCGTTCCCCAAGTGCTTGACCACCTCGACGGCACCATCCCTAGGTGGGTCAATCAGCAGCTTATCCACGGTCCCCAGGGTTGCCAGGGGACTCTGGCCAGCCTCGAACAGGTTAGCCACTTCAAACCGCGCGCAGTCAGAAAGACCGTTGTAAGCCGCATTTTGCCGAGCCCTGGCCACAAGAGCCGCGCTGCCCTCCACTCCCAATACTTGAGCACCGCTGCGCGCCAGCGCCAGCGTAAAGTTTCCCAAACCACAAAACAGATCCACCACTCGTTCGCCAGGTTGGGGAGCCAGCATACGAACCGTTCGGCCCACCAATACCCGATTGACCGCACCGTTGACCTGGGTGAATTCGGTAGGGCCAAAGGGCATGGTCACGTTAAACTCGGGCAAGCTGTAGTATAAAGACGGCGCTTGCTCTGGATAGAAGGGGCGCGCCGACTCCGGCCCTTTGGTTTGCAACCAGAGTTGTACCTGATAACGCTCGGCGAAGGCGCGCAACAGGGCCTCATCCACCGCGGAAGGCGCCTCCAGAACTCGCAACACCAGGACATCCAGGGCCTCGCCACAAGCCACTTCCACCTGTGGCAGGCGTTCCCGAATGCTCAATTCCATGATCAAGAGGCGCAGGGGATCAATCAGCGCAGAGATTTTTGGTGGCAACACAGGGCATTGATGCATATCCGCCACAAAACTGGAGCGCTTTTCGTGAAACCCCACCAACACCCCTCCCTTTTTCTGGACCAGGCGCACGGACAGCCGCGCCCGTTGGCGGTAACCCCAGGCTGGCCCTTGCAGCGCAGGCAACAATAATTGCGGTCGTACGCGCCCGATACGGGCCAGATTGTCCTCTAGAATCCGCTGTTTGAACGCGATTTGCGCTGCCGCATCCGCATGTTGCATGTTGCAGCCCCCACAGGTTCCAAAATGGGGACAACGCGGGAGTACACGACTGGGACCGGGGTGCAGCACGCCCAGCAACTCGGCTTGATCAAATTGGGTTTTGCGTCGCACCACACGGGCCCGAACGGATTCTCCGGGCAGGCCCCCTTCAACAAAAAGGACCTTGCCCTCATGACGCGCCACACCCTGGGCCTCATGGTTCAGTGCTTCGATGGACAGGGTTAGTTCGGTTGGGGCAAAGGGATTAGATCGGA
>JAJZHV010000160.1 GCA_021804345.1 Pseudomonadota bacterium
GAAGAAGCGCTCTACCTGAGCAACATTGCCCGCAGCGTGACCCTGGTTCATCGTCGCGACAGCTTGCGTGCCGAGCCCATACTGGTGGACCGATTGCTGGAGAAATCACGGCAGGGTAATATCCGCTTGGCTTGGAATCAGCGCCTGGAAGAAGTACTGGGCGATGACTCCGGGGTCACTGGCGTTCGCCTGAAGAGCACCCAGGGGGATTCAAGCCAGGACCTGGCGCTGAAGGGAGTGTTCATCGCCATTGGTCATCGCCCCAATACGGAATTGTTCAGCGGCCAATTAGCCATGGAAAACGGCTATCTCCTCACCCAGGGAGGGCATCAGGGAAACGCCACGCAAACCAGCGTACCCGGCGTATTTGCGGCCGGGGACGTGCAGGATCCAGTGTATCGCCAGGCGGTCACCAGCGCCGCCTCGGGTTGCATGGCCGCCCTAGATGCCCAGCGCTATCTGGAGGGGCTGGACCAGCCACGCTCCCACGCCGCCGGGGATCACCCCCTGCCCACACGCTAGGACACGCGCCCACATGAAACAAGGGGCGGCGCTCGCGCTGCTGATTCTGCTGCTCTGGAGCCTGGGACTGTCCACGCGCAGCATCACCCGCCCGGATGAGGGGCGTTATGCAGAAATTGCGCGCGAAATGGCCGTCAGCGGCGATTGGATCACCCCGCACCTCAACGGCATCCCGTATTTTGAAAAGCCCCCGCTGCAATACTGGGCTACGGCCGGCGCCATCAAGCTGTTTGGCCCTACCGAATGGGCTGCACGCGCCTGGAGCGCCAGCACCGGTCTGGCCTGCCTGCTCTGGGTCTGGTTTTTAGGAAACCGGCTGTTTGGTATCGGTGCCGGCTGGCGCTCGGCTTTGGTATTGTCCGGCAGCATTTATTTTGCGGCTCTGGGTCATATCAATTCGCTGGACATGGGTCTGACCTTCTGGATGACGATTAGTGTGGGCGCCTTTCTACTGGCCCAATTTCCCGACTCCCAGCCCAAGACTATCCGGCGCTGGATGGGGCTGGCCTGGGCGGGCGCCGCTGCCGCCCTGCTTTCCAAGGGGTTGATTGCGCTGGCCCTACCGGGGACCACGCTGCTGCTCTATTCCCTCTGGAACCAGGACTTTTCATCCTGGAAACGCTTATCCCCCCTGACCGGGGGGCTCCTGTTTCTGCTGCTGGCTGCACCCTGGTTCTGGTTTGCCGCGCAAGAGCATCCCGAATTTCTCCGTTTCTTTTTCATTCACGAGCACTTTCAGCGTTTTGCCAGTACCGTGCATCAGCGGGTGGAGCCCTTCTGGTACTTTCTGCCAGTCCTGCTAGCAGGACTTTTTCCCTGGACCGGGATGCTCTGGTCCAGTGTGGTCAAACCGCTGCGTCACGTACAGGCCCGCCGTTTTTCACCGCAACGGTTTCTGGCCTTGTATGCCCTGTTCATCCTCGTTTTTTTCAGCCTGTCGGGGTCCAAACTCCCGGCCTATATCTTGCCCGCTTTTCCCGCCCTGGCCCTGTTGATGGGGCGCCAACTGCTCCACCAGACCCACATGCCGAGCCATGTTCCCGTCAGTGCCATGGCTGGGGGAGTATTTCTGGCTGTGGGAGCTACCCTGCTGGCATTCCCGCAGGGGGCCAAGGCCTTGGGGGTCGATCTGGATGTGGATCCCGATATGGTCACCTTGTACCAGCACTACGCGCCCTGGATTGCCAGCGCTGCGACCGTATGGCTTGCAGCCGGCCTGTGGTGCTGGCATCAGCGCGCCCGTCAATCGCCCGCCCTGAGGGTCATGGCCCTGTCCTCGCTACTCGCCACCCAACTGTTGCTGCAGGGTAGCGAAGCGCTTGCCACCGTCACCTCTAGCAAAGCGCTGGTTCAACAGCAAGCGGGCGCATTGCACCAGGCGTTGCCGCTGTATAGCGTGGGCACCTACGATCAGGTGCTGGATTATTACCTGCAGCGCACGGTCACGCTGGTCGCTTTTCAGGATGAATTGGCTTTTGGACTCACGCTGCAACCCGGGCAAGCCATTGCCACCCTCAAGGATTTTTTACCCCGCTGGCGCAGCGAGCCTGACGCGCGGGCCATCATGACGCCTGATCTGTACGCCGTTTTGACCCGAGCCCATTGGCCCCTGGCCCTACAATTCAGGGATTCGCGTCATGTCATCGTGGCGCCCACCACGCCACCGGCGGTATCTGGGCCCGAGCCAGGGCTTGACCTGAGCGGAAATAGGCGATGAATCTGGTGAGTTTTGCGCTCATTCTGACCGGGGTCCTGCTCAATGCAGCCGCCCAGTTACTGCTTAAGGCCGGAACCAACGCCATCGGGCATTTCACCTTTGAATGGCGCAATCTTGTGCCCATCGGCTGGCAAGTAGCCAGCGAACCCCATATTCTGGGGGGCTTATGCTGTTATGGGTTCAGTGTGGTGATCTGGATCATGGCCTTGTCCCGCGTTCCCGTGTCCATGGCCTATCCCATGCTTTCCATCGGCTATGTGGTCAACGCTGCCGCCGCCTACTGGCTGTTGGGCGAGTCTCTTTCCTCCCTGCGCCTAGCGGGGATTTTTGTTGTCATTCTGGGAGTATTCCTCATTGCACGCAGCTAACCCACCCTCTGCCCTTCCCGTTCTGCCCTTTGCCCGTCCCACCCTGGACGAGGCCATGGTGGAGGCGGTATCCGACACCTTACGCTCTCTGTGGATCACCTCCGGACCGCGCGTGCTGGAGTTTGAACAGGCCCTCTCCGCCTATCATGGGGGCCGCCCGGTACGCGTGTTCTCCTCGGCCACCGCCGCCCTGGAGGTAGCCCTGCAGGTGGCCGGTATCGGTTGCGGGGACGAAGTGATCCTGCCAGCACAAACGTTTTTTTCCTGCGCCAATGCCATTACCCGCACCGGAGCCACCCCCGTGTTTGTGGATGTGGACCCCGTCACCCGCAACATGGATCTGGAAGCCGCCGAGCGCGCCATTACCCCCAAAACCCGTGCCCTGATGCCCACCCATTTTGCTGGCCATCCGCTACCCATGGAGGCTCTGTACGATCTGGCTGGAGAGACCAATTTACGGGTCATCGAGGATGCTGCCCTGGCCATTGGCTCCCGCTGGCAAGGACAGCCCATTGGCAGCTTTGGCGATGTGGCCAGCTTCAGTTTTCATCCCAATAAAAACATGACCACCATTGAAGGCGGAGCCCTGGTGTTTGCCGAGGAGGCTGAAGCCCAACTGGCAGAAAAATGGCGCTTTCATGGCATTTCCCGCAACTCGGATGGCACTCGGGATGTCCTAGTGGCCGGCGGCAAATTCAACCTCCCCGATGTCAATGCACGACTGGGTTTGCTGCAGTTGGCGCGTCTGGAGGAATTTATCGCCAAGCGTCAGGAACTGGTGGCACGCTATTTTCACAACCTGACCAGCGAACCCCTGTGCGAATTACCCGCCCGGGGGGATCGTGGGCACAGCTGGAATTTCTTTGCCCCCTTGCTGCGTCTGGAACAACTGACCTGGAGTCGTAAACAAATCATGGATGCACTGGCCGCACAGGGCATTGGAAGTGGCATTTCCTACGAAGCGATTCACCTGACCAGCCAATACCGGAGTCTGGGTTAT
>JAJZHV010000161.1 GCA_021804345.1 Pseudomonadota bacterium
CATGTAGACGTTGCCATTACGCACTTTGCCATGGCAAATGGAAGTTAAAAAATACTGATTATGGTCATCAAAGCACCCTTGCCGCTTGGTAAGATCCGTCAGGGCTAGGCAATCACTATCCAGTTTACGCAAATCTGGCGCAATACCCCCGGAAATGGCTTCCAACCCATGACAGCGCGCACAATTTTGATTGAACGCTGAAGAACCAATGGCGATCGCCTTGGGATTACCACTATAGGGATTGGTGTCGAGCCATTCCGAGCCCAGCGGCGGCAACCCACTGGTATCTACCGCCTGGGGCGTGACATTTCCATGGGCTGCAGCCCAAGCAGGCAGCAGCGTCGAGAGCAACAGGGCAACACAAAAACAATACAGGGCACGCATGAAACGATCCTCCTCAATGATTCACAAAGTATTCATCCTTCTGACCTTCACCGGATAGCCTCGAAGCAATTAGCGTGCCAAAACAAAAACCGCTCCTCTCCCAACAGGATAACAACCGATTACAACTTCCCTGTGTCGTAATCATACAACTCTGTGACAGGCGTGACAGTTGCATGTATCATGAGCCCACATAAGAACAGCAACAGTTTGGGGCGATCAACCCGGGTAATACGATCCTGCCAACATGGTGGAATATCGGGGAGGAGAACAACAATGAGCACTCTGGAGCAACAAGAGGGGCGGCAGGAGATCATCCTCCAATCGCGCATGCGTTCGGAATCCTATGGGCTGCACGAACATTACGCGCCGGATTTTAGCCGCGTTCCGCGCAACAATCTGCAACTGGTTCTGGACCAGAGCCAGGCCCTGCACACCCACGCCTTGCCCATCATGACCATGCTGCACGACCAAATCGTCAATACCCACAGTGTCGTGTTGCTCACAGACCCCGAGGGCACCATCGTCCATTCCGTTGGGGATCCCAGCATCATGGAACGCGTCGCCCGCGTCGCCCTAACACCAGGGGTCAACTGGTCGGAACAAAGCAAGGGGACTAATGCCATCGGAACGGCAATTGTGGAAGACCGGGCCACCACCGTCCACGGAGACGAGCATTTTCTCAGCGCCAACCGTTTGTTGAACTGTTCGGCTTCTCCCATCCATGATCCCATGGGTAAGTTGATCGGCATTCTGGATGTGACCGGAGACCGGGGTAGTTTTCACGGTCATACCATGGCGCTGGTGCGCCTTTCGGCCGAAATGATTGAAGACCAGGTGTTTCGCTCCTTGCTGCAGGAACAACCCGTGGTTCTGTATTTTCACTCGCGTCCCGAATTCATTAACACCATGATGGAAGGCATCATTTCCTTCGATGCCAGCGGTCGCGTGGTCATGACCAATCGCAAGGCCATCTCCCTGTTGGGCGGCGATTTTTCCAGCATCCGCAGCCATACGTTCACCTCGCTGTTCGGTTTATCCCTGAGCTCCCTGTACGATCACTATCGGGGAATCAACCCACAGTTACTTATGCTGCACCTAGGTAACGGCTTGCAAGTCTTTGCTCAGGCGCGCATCAACCCCAACAACCGCGACTTTCAACTCGGTAGTCCTGCTCGCCCCAGCGCCCATCCATCCAGCACTCGACTGGGCACAGCCTGCAAGAGTCCGTGGGCCCATCTGGAGCAACTGGATACCGGCCACCCGCAGATGCGGGAGAATATCCATAAAATCCGTAAGGTACTCAACCGCGACATCCCGATTCTGATTCTGGGTGAAACGGGCACCGGCAAGGAAATTCTGGCGCGCGCCATTCATAATGATTCCGCCCGCAGTGACAAACCCTTCATTGCCGTCAACTGTGCCTCCATTCCCGAAAACCTGATCGAGTCGGAACTCTTTGGGTATGAAGACGGTGCCTTCACCGGGGCTCGGAAAAAGGGCAGTATGGGCAAGTTTTTGCAAGCGCACTCTGGCACCATTTTTCTGGATGAAATCGGCGATATGCCTCTGGGCCTTCAAGCCCGCCTGCTGCGGGTGCTGCAGGAGCGTTCGGTCACCCCCCTAGGAGGCAGTAAGCTGTTTCCCGTGGACGTCATGGTCATCTGTGCCACCCATCAGAATCTGCGCGAGCGCATGCTGAGCAAAACGTTTCGTGAAGACCTGTACTATCGACTCAATGGGTTAGTGGTCAAACTTCCGGCCCTTCGGGAACGCAGTGACCTGGATGTCATCGTGGATAAGGTCCTGCAAGTGGAATGCCGGCAATGCCCCGTCCAATTATCTCCCGAAGTGCGTGACATTTTCCTGAATCATGTCTGGCCAGGCAATATTCGCCAAATGACGAATGTCATCCGCACCAGTGTCGTGATGGTGGAAGGCGATGGAATCCTGCGCAAGGAACATCTGCCCGCAGATTTTCTGGATGAGTTCGAATTCAAACCCGATTGCCCCCCTTCTGCTGGCTCTGTAACCCCCTTGTCCGAAAACGTCCTGCCCTCTTCTTCCGCCCGCGTTTCCCATCCCGCCACGAGCGCATCGGGTGGAGCCATGACCCTGAATATGGATGTGCGCAGTATGGACCATATCGAATCAGAAGTGATTCGCCAGACCATCGACAAACTCGGCGGAAATGTTTCGGCTGCCGCCCGTCAGTTGGGTATTTCCCGCAACACCATTTACCGCAAGCTCAATCACGCAGACTAGGGCCTTGGCGTCCTTTTAGGCGCCCGCTTTTCTGTGTGCGCCCTTTCCGGGCGCACGAAAAAAAACCGGCCTTCTCAGGCCGGTTTGAAGGGCACATCACGTGCCATGTTACTGGAGCAAAACCAAAAACTATTTTCCGGAGAGCTTAAACACCCACACCGAACCACCCTGCTCGAGCATGTTGACCTTTTTGGCCACATCCCCACCCCACAGGGGTACCGCGCCACCCCAACCGGACACCACGGCAACGTACTGGGTACCGCCGTCTTGCCAAGTAATGGGCGGTGCTACAATGCCAGAACCTGTCTGATATTTCCACAATTCCTTGCCTGTCTTGGCATCCACGGCCTTGAGGTAACCCTCTGGCGTGCCATAGAACACCAAACCACCACCCGTGGTCAGGACACCACCCCACAAGGGCGCGGCATTCTTGTCTTCCCAAACGATCTTGCCATTTTTGGGATCGATGGCGCGCAAGGCCCCAATATAGTCATCATTGAGCGTCTTGATGGTAAAGCCCGCACCCAGATAGGCCGCACCCTTCTTGTAGCTGATGGGCTCATTCCAGATTTCCATTCCCCATTCATTGGCCGGAACATAGAAGTAACCGGTGCCGGGGTTATAGGCCATGGGCATCTGGTTTTTTCCGCCCAGGAAAGAAGGTGTGGAAAACACCACCGTGCCTTTCTTCTTGTCAGCAGAATTTTCGGGGTCGCCCGGACGGCTTTCATCCACATAGATGGGGCGCCCAGTCTTCAGGTCGATGCCCTTGGCCCAGGTGATTTTACGCACAAAGGGGAAGGCATTGATCAGTTTGCCGGTCTTGGCGTCGTTGACGTAGAAGAAGCCATTACGGTCTGCCTTGCCGCCCACACGCTGGCCGTCCATATCGAAGGTGACAAACTCGTTTACGCCGTCAAAATCCCAGCCATCAT
>JAJZHV010000162.1 GCA_021804345.1 Pseudomonadota bacterium
GTGGCGCGCGTCTTCTTCGAACCCATAGTAGGGAGTCAAATCCATTCCGCCGCCAAACCACCAGATGGGAGGCTGCTCGGGGTGAAAGGCCGCAAAAAAACGCACATTCATATGCACCGTGGGCACGTAGGGATTGCGCGGATGCAGCACCAGAGACACGCCCATGGCCTCGAAATGCCGTCCCGCCAATTCCGGGCGATGCGCTGTGGCAGAGGGGGGCAACCCTGCCCCCATGACATGCGAGAAATTCACCCCCCCGCGTTCCAGCAAGCCGCCCTCTTCCACCAGCGCACTCAGCCCGCCTCCACCCCCAGGGCGTTCCCAGGCATCGCGCCGGAAGGGCGTTCCATCCTGTTGTTCCAACTGCTGAACGATGCGTTGCTGCAAATCCAGCAACCAAGTTTTAAGGGCAATAGTGTCCATGGAAAAACGCGATCCAACAAACGTCGTGGGGCTCAGGTCGCTGCCGCAGCGCGATGAATGGCAGCACGAATCCGATTGTATGTGCCACATCGACAGAGATTGCCATTCATGGCCTGGTCGATGTCGGCGTCGGTGGGGTGGGGGATTTTGGCCAGCAAGGCCACTGCGCTCATGATTTGCCCGGACTGGCAATAGCCGCATTGGGGCACATCCAGGGCCACCCAGGCCTGTTGCACGGGGTGCTCGCCATGCAAGGACAGGCCCTCAATGGTCGTCACTTTTTTGCCCAGCGCCGCAGACAGCGGGGTTTGGCAGGAACGCACGGCCTCGCCCTCCAGGTGCACGGTACAGGCGCCACACAGGCCCTTGCCGCAGGAATATTTGGTTCCGGTAAGCCCCAGTTCGTCGCGCAACACCCACAACAGGGGGGTGTCGGGTTCAGCCTTGGGCGTTACACGTTTGCCGTTGATCGTCACTGTATTCATGGTGAATGCCATTCGGTGAATGTTGGGAACTCTGACATAATGCGCGCATGCATGCGCCTAAAAAAACCCTGTTACTGGTGGATGGCTCCTCGTACCTGTATCGAGCCTACCACGCCTTGCCCGATTTGCGCAGCCGTCAGGGGGAACCCACCGGCGCCCTGTACGGCGTATTGAACATGATGCGCCATCTTCTACAGGATTATAAGCCGGATTACGCCGCCTGCGTATTCGATGCCAAGGGCAAAACCTTTCGCCATGAGTGGTATGCGCCCTACAAGGCACACCGCCCCCCCATGCCCCCCGATTTGGCCAGCCAGATCGAGCCCCTGCAAACAGGCATTCGGGCGCTGGGCTGGCCCGTGCTGATCGAACCCGGCGTGGAAGCCGATGATGTCATCGGCACCCTGACCCGGCAAGCCAGTGCCCGCGGCATACAAACCCTCATCTCCACAGGAGACAAGGACATGGTGCAATTACTGGATGAGCATACCCGTCTCATCAACACCCTGTCCAACGAAACCACCGATATCCAATCCGCCCTGAGCAAGTATGGGATTGCCCCGGCGCAGTTCGTGGATTACCTGACCCTGGTGGGAGACAGCGCCGACAACGTCCCGGGAGTGGCCAAGGTGGGGCCCAAAACTGCCGCCAAATGGCTGCAACACTACAGCACCCTCGATGCCCTTCTGGCCCATCATCAGGACATCGGCGGAGCGCTGGGTGAGTCCCTGCGCTCGGCGCTGGACTGGCTGCCCCAGGCCCGGCGTCTATTGACGATCCGCTGCGACTTACCCCTGGCGCAGCCTCTGGATACCCTGCAACCCGGGGCGCCGGACGATGCCGCCTTGCACGCCCTGGCGCAACGCTTCGATCTGCGGCACTGGCTCAAGGCAAAACCCGCCGAAGCGCCAAGCGCTCCCGGCACGGCTTCGCCCCCGGGTCCACCCCCCGCCAGCGCAGAGGCCCAGGGCGCCTCCTTTCCGCAGGCAATACCCGGCGCATACCACACGCTTCTTACCTCGGCGCAACTGGAACTGTGGCTGGAACAGTTGGCGCAACACCCGCTGGTGGCCTTCGATACCGAAACCACGGGCTTAGATCCCCTGCAAGCGCGCCTAGTGGGCCTGTCTTTCTGTATCGTGCCGGGGGTTGCCGCGTATCTTCCTCTGGGGCATACGGGGCCCGACAGTTCCAGCCAACTGCCCCGCGACAGCACCTTAGAGCGCCTGCGCCCCTGGCTGGAAAATCCAGCCGCCCCCAAAGTGGGGCAGCATCTGAAATTTGATCAACATATTCTGGCCAATCATGGCATTGCCCTGCGCGGCATCGTCCACGATACCCTGCTTCAATCCTATCTGCTAGAAGCCCATCTGTCTCACGATCTGGGCACCCTGATCCGGCGCCATCTGGGTCGGGACAGCCTGTCCTACGAGGCAGTCACCGGCAAGGGGGTGCATGCCATCGGATTCGAACAGGTGGCGCTGGATGAGGCCACGCGCTATGCCGCAGAAGATGCCGATCTGACCCTGCAGGTGCATTTACGGCTTTATCCTCAGCTGCAGGCCCTGCCCGCTCTCTGTACGCTCTACCACATACTGGAATTACCCTTGCAACAGGTGCTGTGGCGCATGGAACGCAACGGGGTGCTGCTGGACACGGCCGCTCTGGCGCGTCAAAGCCAGGAACTGGCCGGGCAGTTGCTGACTCTGGAGGATCGGGCCCATCTGGCGGCCGGTCATCCCTTCAACCTCAATTCTCCCAAACAGGTGCAAGCGCTGCTGTTTCAGGAACAGGGGCTGCCCGTACTCAAAAAAACCCCCAAGGGAGATCCCTCCACCAACGAGGAGGTGTTGCAGCAACTGGCGCTGGACTATCCGCTACCCAAGATGATTCTGGACTATCGCGGCCTGTCCAAGCTCAAATCCACCTATACCGATGCCCTGCCCAAGCGCATCGACCCGCGCACCGGACGCGTGCATACCCATTACGGACAAGCCGTGGCCATGACCGGGCGCCTGTCCAGCAGCGAGCCTAATTTGCAGAACATTCCCGTGCGCACCCCCGAAGGCCGGCGCATCCGGGCGGCTTTCATTGCCGCACCCGGATGCCAACTGGTGGCGGCCGATTATTCGCAAATCGAACTGCGCATCATGGCGCATCTGTCGTCGGACAGCGGATTGTTGCAGGCCTTTGCGGCTGGTCTGGACGTGCACCGGGCCACGGCCGGAGAACTGTTTGGACTGGACCCGGCGGCCGTCAGCCCGGAGCAACGACGCGCTGCCAAGGCCATCAATTTTGGCCTGATCTATGGCATGTCGGCCTTTGGACTGGCTGCTCAGTTGGGCATTGAACGCGCTGCCGCCCAGGCCTATATGGATCGGTATTTTCAGCGCTATCCGGGCGTGGCACAGTACATGGAACAAACCCGGACCCTGGCGCGCCAGCAGGGCTATGTGGAAACCCTCTTTGGCCGGCGACTCTGGTTTCCCGAACTGCAGCATGGGGCGCCAGGGCGCCGTCAGGGCGCCGAACGCGCCGCCATCAACGCCCCCCTGCAAGGCACGGCTGCCGATCTGATCAAGCGCGCCATGCTGGCGGTACAGGCCTGGCTGGAGGCGCAGCAGATG
>JAJZHV010000005.1 GCA_021804345.1 Pseudomonadota bacterium
TTATCTGATAAAAGAGTCCATATGTTCAGTGATAACATGATAATTCTCTGAGAACTGCATTTACATTTATTTATCGCTTACACAATAAGATTTATTGATCAAAGCTTATTCAATGGTTATTGTTCAATCATCATATATCACTGATCCAAGGAGATAGTTATGACAATAATTCCAAATCCGTATATTGCAGGTGCTCAGATTGGTGCAAGTGTTATGGTTGAAGCGGTCAGAGGCCTTTACAATACAGCCGAGAGCATTAACGATTTTATTAATGATCACATAAAAGCGATGCAGGACTCAGAGAATTTAACGATTGCTCGAACAGGTAGAGTGTTGGAAAGTGCAAAACTTGGATTTGGCCTCGGCTATATTTAACCGGTAATTGCAATTGCAGCTGGACAATTGATTTTAGGTAATCCTCTGACTGCAATTACCACTATCGCACAAGCTGCTACTTTAACAAATCCAATCGCTATGACTTGCGCTGCTGTAGGCGCTATTTACTACGGATGGAGTGCATTGACCGATCAAGAAAAAGACGAGATAATTGAAAAACTTAGTAAAGGTCTTGAAATTGGGATCGAAATGATTAAGTCAGTAATACGTTTTGTGATCGACAAAACAAAGGAATTATGGAATTCAGAAAATTTATCTGAAATCAAAGGGTACATAAGTAACGCAGCAAAAGTATTCGGAAAGACGCTGGCAGATGTGACACACATTTTAAGCGATAAGATTTTCGGTGGGTTATCTGCAATAAAGACAAAAACCATGGAATCATTTGATAAGACCACTGAATTTGGTTCTCAGGCTATTGATGTCATAAAAGAAAAAGGCGAGCAGATTCTTGACCGAAATGGCGACGGGAAAATCACTCTTGATGATTTTAAACCATGGAGCGGGCAAAATAAATCAGAAGATAAGTTAAGCTAACGATAAAAGAATGTGGATGGGTTTACAAGGATTGTAAGGAGAAGCGCATGGGGTTAGGAAGAGCATTGATTTGTATTCTTTTGCCGCCGCTATCAGTATTAGACAAAGGTTGCGGAACAGTCTTGCTTGTTGCGCTATTAACCTTGTGTGGATGGGTACCAGGTGTAATCGCCGCTTTAGTTGTCTGTACGAAGGCTAGTAAATGACACCAACGTATTTTGGAGAGAGATGGCATGCCCGGTAAAGAATCCATGATTTTTTTCGGTGTTACTGCAGCTGCAAGTGCTTTTGTTTTCATTATTATCGGGTGTTTTAGACGCCCAAAAACCAAGACTGAAACCAGCGGCACAACATATGATATTATGGAACGTTCGGGTAAGCGTATTGCATTGCAAAACCCGTCAAATATTAGCTGGTTAATGGGGCTCATGTATGCCACATTGTTCTATTGCAGTTTACCTGTCCTGATCTGGCGCTACGGTAAAGCCTTGTCACTTTTATTCATCGCCACACCATTTGCACTCAGTTTTGCTATTACCTGTATAGTCTCATCTGATGGTGGGACTAAATTTTTTCTAGGCATTGTTTTGAAAGTAATTATCCGTGCAATTGGTGGGTTGATTATTGTCTCCAATGACACAAAGCTTTATAGAAAAGCTCTGGTTTCCCGTGGATGGGAAATGAAAGGATCAAGCAAAGCCACATCAAGAAAAGACGCCATGAATTTTTCTCCTCAAGTTAGGCCGAAATTTGATCAACGCGCATGGACCAGGCAACCACCAGCCAGATCACTGTGATCCCCGCGCAGAAAAGGGGTACAGCTTGTGCCCCCGCATATTTGAACAGCACCCCTCCCAGAAAGGCGCCGCTGAAAGTGCCGAAAAACTGGATGGTACTGTACACCCCGGTGGCTGTTCCCTTGGCGTCTGCTGGAGCCACCAACGTCACCAGGGAAGGAATACTGGCTTCCAGCACATTAAACGCCACAAAGAACACCGTCAGCGCCGTGGCAATTCCGGCCACACTTCCCAAACCCCGCGTCATGAGAAGCTGGGCCACCACCAACACTGCTACGCAAGCCAAAAATACCTGTTTGCGCCATTTGCCATGGGCAAAGGCCACAGGAGGGATCATCAGTACAAAGGAGCCCAACATAACGGGCAAATACAGCTTCCACTGCTCGGATTGCAACAGCCCGGCCCGTATCAGGGAGGAGGGAACCACCACAAAAGTGGCCATGAGGGAAGCATGCAGGCAAAACACTCCCCAATTCAAACGCAGCAACTGCCCATGGCCCAGTACGCGAGCAAACGCCGTACGTCCAGCGGGTTGTGGCAACGCCACGGGATTAGGGACAAACCATTTCACCACCAGTATGGCCCCTAAGGAAAGAATTCCAGTAAGTTCAAAGATGCCGGGGACCCCAATGAGCGGATACAACATGGGCGCCAAAATCATAGAAAGACTGAAGGTCAGGCCGATGGTGACGCCAATCATGGCCATTGCCTGGGTGCGAACCACCTCGCGCGTCAAGTCTGCCGTGAGCGCGATCAGTGCGGCGGAGATTGCGCCCGCGCCCTGAATGGCACGACCCAGGATGATTTCGTGAATATTTGTCGCCAAAGCCGCCACCAAACTGCCCAGAGCAAACACCAGCAACCCTCCCACAATGACCGGTTTTCGACCCACCCGGTCGGATAGCCATCCCAACGGGATTTGTAACAGGGCTTGCGTCAGGCCATAGGCGCCCAGTGCAAGGCCCACCAGGGTTTTGTCTTCACCACCTGGCAAATGCAAGGCGTAGAGGGCAAACACAGGTAAAATAATGAACATTCCCAGCATGCGCAGACCAAAAATACTGGCCAACCCAATACTGGCACGCTTTTCATTGGGTAACATCTTAACGGTCGATTTCATGGGAGTGGTGAAGGAATAAATAAAATGCTTGGCGTATATTATCAGGTTAAGGATGACGCGATGATGTCCGTTTCTTGATGCGCAGACTTTCCCTGACGGATGGGAGTCCGCCCTCACAACTGGTCACTGCCCGCCTCGTTGGCTTGTCCGCCCCTGAGGGCACGCAAGATGGCTCCGGCAGGAAAAAACCCTCACTCACAACCGAACCAAAATGACTGCAAACCAAGATCTGATTCGAATCCGTGGGGCACGCACCCATAATCTCAAAAATATCGACCTGGACCTGCCCCGCCATCAACTGGTGGTCATTACAGGTCTGTCGGGCTCGGGCAAATCCTCTCTGGCTTTCGACACCCTGTACGCCGAAGGGCAACGCCGGTATGTGGAATCACTCTCGGCCTATGCCCGCCAATTTCTGCAGTTGATGGAAAAACCGGACGTGGATCTGATCGAAGGTTTATCCCCGGCCATCTCCATCGAGCAAAAAGCCACCAGCCACAACCCCCGTTCCACCGTAGGAACAGTCACAGAAATCCATGACTACCTGCGCCTGTTGTTTGCGCGTGCCGGCGACCCCTATTGCCCAGAGCATCACATTCTTCTGGAAGCCCAGAGCGTCTCGCAAATGGTGGACCATGTGCTGGCTCTGCCTTCCGAAACCCGCCTGATGATCCTGGCTCCTTTGGTGGTGGATCGCAAGGGGCAACAACAGGAACGGTTTGATGAACTGCGGGCCCAGGGATTTGTGCGCCTGCGCATCGATGGACAGGTGGTAGATATCGATGCCATTCCCACGCTGGATAAAAATCAGAAACACACCATCGAGGTGGTGGTGGATCGGGTCAAGGTCCGTCCGGAAATCAAACAGCGTCTGGCAGAGTCCTTCGAAACGGCCCTGCGTCATGCGGATGGCCGGGCACTGGCCGTGGAAATGGACAACGCAGAAACCCATTTGTTTTCCGCCCGATTTGCTTGTCCGGTTTGCAACTATGCGCTGCAGGAACTGGAACCCAGACTGTTCTCTTTCAATAACCCCATGGGTGCCTGTCCGCACTGTGACGGTCTGGGAGTCATCACTTTTTTTGACCCCAAGCGCGTAGTGGCTCACCCTCAACTCAGTCTGGCCGGTGGGGCCATCAAGGGGTGGGATCGGCGTAACCAGTTCTATTTCCAGATGCTTCTGGATCTGGCTCAATTTTATGAGTTTGACCTAGAGGCCCCCTTTGACACGTTGAATGCAGAGATTCAGCAACGCATTCTGTTCGGCTCAGGCAAGCAGAAAATTCCGTTTCGCTATCCTGGCGAGCGCAATCAGCTTCGCATCAAGGAACATGCCTTTGACGGGGTCATTCCCAGTCTGGAGCGACGCTATCGCGAGTCTGACTCGGTTCTGGTGCGTGAGGAACTTGCCAAACTGCGCAATCAAAAACTATGCCCCCAGTGCGCTGGCTCGCGCTTGCGCCGCGAAGCGCGCCATGTGAAGGTCGGGTCGTATACCTTGCACGAACTCAACGCCTTGCCGCTACGCGATGCCTTACAGCGCTTTCAGAATTTGACGCTCAAGGGAAGAAAGCAAGCCATTGCTGACAAAATTCTGAAGGAAATCGTGGCTCGCCTGCAATTTCTCAACAATGTGGGATTGGATTATCTGCAACTGGATCGTTCGGCCGATACCCTTTCCGGAGGCGAGGCGCAACGCATTCGTCTGGCCTCGCAAATTGGCTCCGGCTTGACCGGAGTCATGTATGTGCTGGACGAACCTTCCATTGGTTTGCATCAACGGGACAACCATCGTTTACTGGAAACCTTGGGGCATTTGCGCGATTTGGGAAACAGCGTCATCGTGGTGGAACACGATGAGGATGCCATCCGCAACGCCGATTATGTCGTGGATATGGGGCCCGGCGCCGGAGAGCATGGTGGCTTGGTCGTCGCTCAAGGCACACCCGCACAGGTGTGCAACAACCCGGACTCGCTAACCGGGCAATATTTATCGGGCGCTCGCACCATTGCCCTGCCACCCCAACGGCACGCCCCGGATGAACAACGCTGGCTGTACCTGCGGGGGGCGCGAGGCAACAACCTCAAAGCAGTAACGCTGCAGATTCCGGTGGGTTTGCTGGTGTGTATCACCGGGGTTTCAGGCTCAGGTAAGTCCACACTCATCAATGATACCCTGTACGTGGCGGTGGCCCGTCATCTCCACGGCGGCGCTCATGAACCTGCACCCTTCGAATCCATAGAGGGCCTGGAGCACTTCGACAAAGTAATCAACGTGGATCAAAGCCCCATTGGTCGCACGCCTCGCTCCAATCCCGCCACGTACACCGGATTATTTACTCCCATCCGGGATTTATTTGCCGGCATTCCACAGGCACGCGAACGCGGGTATGGTCCTGGGCGTTTTTCCTTCAACGTCAAAGGTGGGCGATGTGAAGCCTGCCAGGGAGACGGCCTGATCAAAGTGGAAATGCATTTTCTGCCGGACATCTATGTTCCCTGCGATGTGTGTCATGGAAAACGGTATAACCGCGAAACCTTGGAAATTCTGTACAAAGGTCGATCGGTGCATGACATCTTGAACCTTACCGTGGAACAGGCTTTTGAATTTTTCAATGCGGTACCGGTCATCGCGCGCAAATTACAAACACTGCTGGATGTGGGTCTGGGCTATATCACACTTGGGCAGTCGGCAACCACCCTGTCCGGGGGTGAAGCGCAGCGGGTCAAATTATCCTTGGAGCTGTCCAAGCGCGATACCGGACGCACCTTGTTTATCCTTGACGAACCGACTACCGGGCTGCATTTTCAGGATATCGATCTACTGTTAACTGTCCTGCACCGACTGCGCGATCACGGCAATACCGTGGTGGTCATCGAGCATAATCTGGATGTGATCAAAACTGCGGATTGGGTCGTGGATCTGGGGCCCGAGGGCGGGGATGGCGGCGGTCAAATCATCGCCTGCGGAACACCAGAGCAGGTTGCTCGACAAGCGCGTAGCTTTACCGGGCAGTTTTTGAAATCTGCGCTCAAGGTCTAGCAGACTACGGGTTATCGAAGGAACAGCAGGTAACCCAGCATGAAATTCAGCAGCAAGGAGAACAGAAGCAATAGTTTCCAACCCCGCTCTGGGTCGCGCTGCATCAGTGGGGTCTTGCGTGGCACTCGCAGGTACCCATGAACGCCGCGTTCCAGGGCCAAGATAAATTCTTCCGCCGTTTCAAAGCGTGCCGATCGTTCCCGCGCTACTCCCTTGAGCAGAACCTGCTCCAGCCAGGCAGGAACATCGGGGCGGTAGCGGGTCGGCACCATCGGGTCGGAAAATCGGGGATGTTGAAACGGTTCGATTTCTCCGTAGGGAAATTTTCTGGTCAATAGCTGGTACAAGGTTACGGCACAGGCATACAGATCGGACTGCAGCGACGCACTTTCTCCTGCAAACAATTCCGGCGCCATATAACTGGGCGTTCCCGGGTTATTGATTTCTCCTAGATCATGCCCATCCGAGGCGGCCACCCCCAAGTCCAACAGGCGAATCCGCCCATCTGTGCCCCAATGAATGTTTTCAGGCTTAATATCGCGATGCACGATATTCAGTCGATGCAGGACTGCCAGGCCACGCAGGATGGACAACCCCATATCCACCACTTCTGCGCTAGTAAAGTGACGACCCTGAAGCAGCCATTGCCCCAAGGTGGCACCCTCATGCCAGGTCATCAAGTAATACAGGGCACTGCGTTCCGGTGCTGGAATGACCTGCGGAAATGCGGCATCAATGACGCGCCGTGCCAACCACTCCTCATGCACCAAGGCTGCAGCATCCAACGGGTCGCAACCTGTTTTGAGCGTTTTAATGACACAGGGCTGTCCACTCTGCCGCCAATGTCCCAGGTAGAGTAAGGTCACACGCGACTCATGGAGCAAACGATCCACGCACAGCCCATCCAGACAATCTCCTGCACGCCAGCGAGGTGGCAGTGGAAGCCGGGACAAGGCCTGTCGCTGGGGATCCAGCCCCGCAGGCTGGATTGCATCCACCCGCACGACCAGAGCGGTACAGTTGTCCTGACTGCCGCGATCCAGCGCCAGAAATGTCATGCGGCCTGCAGCTTCCTGTGGATCGGGAAAGCGTTGCAGGACCTCGCCCAGAAGGTGGTCCTTCAGCGCACTCCACACTCCATCCGAACAGAGGAGAAAACGATCGGCGGGCAGCAGGACGCCGTCTCCATAATCCACCCGCAAAGATGCATCCAGGCCCACTGCCCGGGAGAGCACATTCTTGAGTTCGGGATGTTCCCACACATGGTCTTGCGTCAATCGTTGCAACTGCCCCTGACGCAACCGATAAATGCGTGAATCGCCCACATGCGCCACATAATAGCGCTCGCCATGCAACAAAAGAACGGACAATGTGGTAGCCATACCAGCCTGGTGGCGTTGGGCCTGGTGATGCGCAAACACCCAACGATTGAGCGATTGCAGCACCACATCCAGCGCCTTGAACGCGCCCCAGGTGGCAGGCGTTGCGTAATAATCAGCCAGCAAACCCCGCACCACGTATTCAGCTGCTTCCCGCGCCTGGGGGTGTCCTCCCAACCCATCGGCCACCGCAGCCAGACAGCCCTTGTCTGGGAGTTCGCCGCCCTCGGGGGTTACAGCTCCGCAAAAATCTTCTTGGCGCGGCCTAGGACCGGTCAGCGAGCTAAATCCAAGAGCGTAAGGGTAAGGGTATGGCATACGAAGGGTTAAATGGTCTCCTCCGATGACGTTGAACTAGATTCGTGCGCCGGTCAAGCGCACTGCACCCCAGGTGGTCCGCCAGCGGGTTTTGACGCGAGTCAATCCCACCAGGGCCAGCAATGCCAAAACCCCAAAGACATAAAACCCCGCCTCGTAACTACCGGTCATCTGTTTGGAGTAACCCAGGCTGGAGGCCAGATAAAACCCTCCCACACCGCCGGCCATCCCTACCAGTCCGGTCATGACCCCAATTTCTTGCCGAAAACGCTGCGGCACCAGTTGAAAAACAGCGCCGTTACCCATCCCCAAAGACAGCATGGCCAACACAAAGGCCAGCAGCGCCATCCAGGCCTGCGGCAGACCAAGCCCCACCACGAACAAGCTCAAGGCCGCGGCCATGTAAACGCCGGTGAGTAAACGGATCCCTCCAAATCGGTCGGCCAATCCACCGCCCAGGGGGCGCACCATGGATCCTGCAAATACGCAGGCCGCCGTAAAGAACCCGGCCGTTTTGGGTTCAAGCCCGTATTGCGCATTAAAGTAAATGGTCAGGGAAGACGCTAGGCCCACAAAGCCGCCAAAGGTCACCGCGTAAAAAAACATGAACCACCAGGCATCACGGTCCTGCAGCACCGCCAAATACTCGGCCCAGCGCTTGGGTGGTGGCGCGTTGGGCGCATCTTTAGCCATCAAAAAAAAGGCCACCAGCACCAGACTCAAAGGAATCAGGGCTAAGCCAAACACTTGCGGCCATCCGTAAGCCGCGGCCAGGGAGGGTGCAAAGAGTGCAGCCAGCACCGTCCCCGAATTTCCAGCGCCGGCAATTCCCAGCGCCTTACCCTGGTGCTCGGGGGGGTACCAGCGCGAAGCCAAGGGTAAGGCAACCGCAAAAGAGGCCCCCGCTATGCCCAGAAAAAGACCAAGGGTCAGAACCTGTGGGTAGGAGTGAATTCCTCCAAACCAGGCCACCCCCAAGGCTGCAATGACCAGCACCTGGCCCAGCAGGCCAGTCAAACGTGCCTGGAGGTGATCCACCAGCACCCCCAACACCACGCGCCAAACTGCTCCGGAGAGTACAGGCGTTGCCACCATGATGCCTTTTTGCAATGGATCGAGACTCAAGTCTTTGGCAATCTGAACCCCCAGAGGACCAAGTATGACCCAGACCATGAAGGCCAGATCAAAATAGAGAAAGGCCGCAATCAATGTGGGCGCATGCCCCGAGTGCAAAAACGATTTTTGTTCCATGACAGGACTCCTTACCCACAAGTTGAAAACCAGTACAGGTCCGGTGCCGGACTAACAGGTGCCTCGACCGTCATTCAAGATCCGTGGACAGCATCTCCGGGGGAGCAACCGGGTGCTGCGCCAGGCGCTTTAACTCTGGAATACAGGAACCACAGGTCGTTCCGCAGCCTAATTCTGTCTGCAATTCGGCCACACGCTGGTCCACTGTATGTGGTGCGACCATGCCCGAGAGTTGGTTCAGGATTTCAG
The DNA here is from genome assembly GCA_021804345.1 of Pseudomonadota bacterium. Classification (GTDB taxonomy): domain Bacteria; phylum Pseudomonadota; class Gammaproteobacteria; order Burkholderiales; family Ferrovaceae; genus JAJZHV01. The sequence continues at coordinate 9,091 of JAJZHV010000005.1, forward strand.
CTTCGGTCACCGCATTGCAGGTACAAACCACCCGCCCGCGTGGCACCCATCCATGTGGTGGCGTGTGTCCTGGCATTAACAAGGCGCGCCCCAGGCCGGCCACGGAATGGCGCTCCTCAAGCAATGTTCCCAACCAGCGCAAGGCTTCCACTTGCGCTGCATCCCCCGCCACCAGCACCGCTTCAAGGCATTCACGCCCCTCCTCCCCGGTTCCCAGGCGAATCTGGCGAGTGATTCCACGGCGACGATCGTGATACTGCAGCATCCCCCCGGACTCCGGCGCAAACCCTAATCGCCGTTCAAGCTGCAACAGCAGCTCGACTGCGGGTGGCTCCACGTGGGCCAGCTTCAGCCTCACGCCCACCGGGCTGTCGGACTGGGCGCTTTCGTGCCCAAATAATCCACAGGCCCCGTAGGAGAATCGGCCCAGTTCCTCCTGAAATTGTTTTTGCACGCGCAAAGCCCGCTGAGGGGAACTCCAGATCAGCGCGTGCAGATGCCAGGGAAGCTGCGCCTTGAGGATTTTTACCGCAGTCTGTTTCAGTGCTGGTTGCCCCGAGATCGGGTCGGTCGCGGCCAGGGTCAGTCCATTGACGCCATACCCCGGATTGTTCCCTGGGCGCCCCCCCAAGCGCTCCTCACCCCAGTGCATGGGAATAAAACAGTGCATCGAAGCCAGTGTCGCACTGGGCTGTACCGGTAAAACCTGGCAGCCACGGCGGCTTGTAACGTACACCAACTCGCCCGCCACCAAACCCAAACGCTGACAATCCCTCACACTCAATTGCACTGCGGGTTCTGGATCACGGGCATACAGTCGGGCCAAGGTCCCGGTGCGACTCATGCCGTGCCATTGATCGCGCAACCGCCCGGTAGTCATGGAAAATGGAAAGCGCGCATCGGTGGGCTCAGCCACACCCTGATCTGCGCAAACCACAAAACGGGCCCGTCCGCTGGGCGTTGGAAATTGGCCATCTGCGTATAAACGGGTTTTACCGCGCAAGGCCCCCTGGGGGAACGGCCATTGCTGAGGCCCCAGCGAATCCAGCAAGGCATAGGACAAACCGGAGATATCCAGATCCCGTCCCCGGGTGGAGGCCCGATGTTCTTCCCACAGGGCCTGGGGTGATGAATAGTCCAGCAGGGAGCCTCCAGCACGCGTGCGTCGCCCCAGATAACCCTCGATCTGGATGCCAATATCGCGCCCAATCTGCCAGTCTGGGCGCGCCTCGCCCGGCGGCATCACCGCAGCACGCACGCGACTAATACAGCGTTCGGAATTGGTCACCGTCCCTTCCTTTTCTCCCCACGAAGCCGCCGGCAAAAGCACATCGGCAAAGGGCACTGTAGCGGTATTGTGGTAGGCCTCCTGCAGCACGACAAACTCTGCCTGCTGCAACGCTTCATGCACCCGCTTTTGATGGGGAAGCGATTGGGCCGGATTGGTGCAAACAACCCAGACGGCCTTCACTCGCCCCGCATGCAGCGCCTCAAACAGGTCCACCGCCATCAAGCCCGGTTTTTCGGGAACCGAATTAATCTCCCATAAGTCGGCCACCTCCTGACGGTGCAAGGGGTTGCTCAGGTCGCGATGGGCCGAGAGCAAATTAGCCAATCCCCCGACTTCTCGTCCGCCCATGGCATTGGGTTGCCCTGTCAGGGAAAACGGCCCCGCACCGGGCTTGCCGATCTGCCCTGCCGCTAGGTGCAGATTGATCAGCGAGGCGTTATTCGCCGTTCCCGTCGTGGATTGATTAAGGCCCTGACAGTACAGGGACAAGACGGGCCCACTCTGTGCAAACCAGCGCGCCGCCAAGTGCAAGTCTTCCTGAGATATTCCGCAGCGTTGCGCCACCGCTTTGGGGGTAAATTCCACCACCTGCAGGCGCAGGGATTCAAAATTTTCGGTATGCCCCTGGATGAATGCGCGATCAACCCACCCTTCCCACAATAAAATATGCAGCAGTCCATGATGCAAGGCAATGTCCGAACCGGGCTGAATTTGCAAAAACAGATCTGCCTGCGCTGCCGTCTCGGTGCGGCGTGGGTCGATGACCACCAACCGTTGTTGCGGATGACGTGCGCGTGCCGCTTCGATACGACGAAACAATACCGGATGGGCCACCGCAGTATTGGATCCGGTAATAAAAATCGCACCGGCCTGATCGATATCCTCATAACTGCACGGGGGCGCATCCACACCCAGAGTTTGCTTGTAACCTGCCACAGCGCTGGACATGCATAAGCGTGAATTGGTATCGATGTTATTCGTACCAATCACTCCTTTGGCCAACTTGTTGAACAGATAATAATCTTCCGTCAGCAATTGCCCTGACACGTAAAACGCCACCGCCTCGGGTCCATGCATTTGCACGATCTGGGCAAAGCGCTGAGCTACATGCTGATTTGCCTCCTGCCAGGACACCGGCACGCGATCCTGGGCGCGATCGGTTCGCATTTCAGGATGCAACACCCGGGTTTGTTCTAACACATGGGGCTGAGCCGTCAGGTGTAAGGTGGTTCCCTTGCTGCACAACCGCCCTTTATTGGCCGGATGGTCTGGATCTCCGCGTACCCCGCTGATCTGCCGCACACCCTGTGCATCGAGGATCGTATCGATCAGTACACCACATCCCACCCCACAGTAGCAGCAGGTGCTGCCTACCGTCGCATCCCGGGGCCCGGTTGCCGGCGGGAGGGAGGGAGAGGTCACAGAGCTCATGGAACGGTACCGTCCAGTTGGGGCTTGTGCAGATAAATTTGTTCCCCCTTGAGCTGCAGTTGCAACTTTCGCGCACAGCCCACGTCTGGTGCGTGGGCCTGACCGGAGTCCAGATCGATCTGCCAACCATGCAAGGGACAACTCACGCTATGCCCAAACACAAGACCCTGTGACAAGGGCCCCCCCCGATGAGGGCAATGATCGCGCAAGGCAAACGCCTGATTGTCCTCGGTACGAAATACAGCCACAGCGCCGATGGCGGCTCCTTCCACCACACGGGCTCCAAGCACTGGAATATCCTCCAGATTCAGCACATGAATCCAGTCGTTTGAAAGTATCTGGGTCATGACCGCTCCTCGACAGGGTGCTGTTCCAGTTGAACCTTTTCAAACTGGCGCCAATCCAGCGCTGCCGCTGTTTCTTTCCAAGGATCAGGGGCGTCTTTCAAGGCATACAACAAGCGCTGAAACAAGGCCACGCGCTCGGTCTCATCAGCCACCACGCGCGCACGAACCTGTTCCATGCCCACTCGGTCCACATAATGGACGGTACGCTCCAGATACCAACCCTCTTCCCGATACAACTGCAAGAAGGCCCCTGAATATTCCTTGACCTCTTGATCTGTTTTGACCTTACATAAAAACTGCGCCACTTCGGTCTTGATGCCACCATTGCCAGCGATATAGATTTCCCAACCAGAATCCACACCAATAACGCCCACATCCTTGATACCGGCTTCGGCGCAGTTCCGCGGACAACCAGAAACGGCCAATTTCACCTTATGCGGTGAATACATGCCAAACAACATCTGCTCCAACGCGACCCCCATCCGCATGGAGGATTGCGTTCCAAAGCGACAGTGTTCGCTTCCAACGCATGTTTTCACTGTACGCAGGGACTTGCCATAGGCATGTCCAGAGGGCATGTCCAGGGCCTTCCAGACTTCCGGCAGATCCTGTTGGTTAATTCCCAGCAAATCGATGCGCTGCCCGCCGGTAATCTTCAGTGTGGGGACTTGAAACTTTTCTGCCACATCGGCGATGCGGCGCAACTCGGCGGGATTTGTGATGCCGCCCCACATGCGCGGAACCACCGAGTACGTGCCGTTTTTCTGGATGTTGGCATGGGCCCGTTCGTTGATGAGACGTGATTGGGGATCATCCTGTGCCTCATGGGGCCAAGTGGAGATGAGATAATAATTCAGGGCTGGACGACAACTGACGCAGCCGTTTGGTGTGCGCCACTCCATGAATTGACGCACCTCTTGCTGACTTAACAGATGATGTTTCCGGATCATTCGACGTACTTCCTCATGGCTATGATCCGTACACCCACAAAGCGCTTTTCTGGCGGGGGTTTCAGAGTAATCTGATCCCAGCGTATTCATCAATAGCTGTTCCACAAGGCCGGTACAGGAGCCGCATGACCCACTGGCCTTGGTGCATTTGCGTACATCCTCCAAGGTGAACAGACCTTGTTCGGTAATCGCTTTCACGATTTCCCCTTTGCTGATGCCGTTGCAACCACAGACCTCATCGCTATCGGACATGCGCGCAACCTTGTCATGCCCCTCATGCCCCACGTCACCCACATTACTTTCGCCAAACATCAAGCTATCGCGCAGGTCGCTGACGGTCCGCCCCTCCCGCAGAAGCTTGAAGTACCAAGTGCCGTCGGCAGTATCACCATATAAACAGGCGCCTACCAACTGATCGTTCTTGATGATCAGTTTCTTGTAGACGCCTGCGTTGGGGTCGGACAGAGTAATTTCTTCCGTGCCCTCACCCCCCATGAATTGCCCTGCAGAGAACAGATCGATTCCCGTGACCTTGAGTTTGGTGGCGGTGACAGAACCGGTATAGCGGCCAATGCCCATGCAAGCCAAGTGATTGGCACAGACCTTGGCCTGCTCGAATAACGGCGCCACCAATCCATAGGCTACGCCACGATGACTAGCGCATTCACCCACGGCATAGATTCGGGGGTCATAGGTTTGCAGCGTATCGCTGACCAAAATGCCGCGGTGACAAGCCAACCCGGCGGCTTCCGCCAAGGCCGTATTGGGACGAATGCCTGCAGCCATCACCACCAGGTCTGCGGGGAGTCGCGAGTCATCCCCCAATACGACCTGGGCCACGCGGTTCTGCTGTGCAGTG
>JAJZHV010000163.1 GCA_021804345.1 Pseudomonadota bacterium
GAAATCACTGGCCTTGCACGCCGGCCCTCGGGCATTGAAGTGGGGCGGATGCGTGTCCCGCTAGGCGTTGTGGGCATCATCTACGAGGCCCGCCCCAATGTAACGGCCGATGCGGCCGGTCTGTGTATCAAATCGGGCAATGCCTGCCTGTTGCGAGGAGGGTCGGAATCCCTGCGCTCCAACCAGATCATTGCCCTGGCCCTGCATGAGGGGCTTGCGCAGGCCGGTTTGCCGGCACAGTGTGTGCAGGTGCTCACCACCGCAGACCGTGCGGCAGTGGGAGCGCTCATCACGCTCACGGAATTCGTGGACGTCATCGTGCCGCGGGGTGGTAAAAGTTTGATCGAGCGCATTGCCCGTGAGGCGCGCATTCCCGTCATCAAACATCTGGACGGAATCTGCCACACGTTCATCGATGCCAGCGCCGATATTCCCATGGCCATTCGTGTGGCGGAAAATGCCAAAACCCAGCGTTACGGCACGTGCAACACCATGGAAACCCTGCTGGTTCATCAGGATATCGCAGCACGCATCCTGCCCGAACTGGCTCAACGCTATGTGGACAAAGGGGTGGAGCTGCGCGGCGACGAGCAAACCTGTCGCCTGCTGGATAAAGCTTTTCCCGCCACGGAAGCGGACTGGGAAACCGAATACCTGGCGCCAATCCTTGCCATCCGCATCGTGCCCTCGCTTGATGCAGCGCTGGAACATATTGCCCGCTATGGTTCCCAGCACACCGATGCCATTTTGACCAACGACTGGAGCAATGCCAATCGTTTTTTGCGGGAAGTGGACTCAAGCTCAGTCATGGTCAATACCTCCACCCGATTCGCCGATGGCTTCGAATACGGCATGGGGGCCGAAATCGGAATTTCCACGGACAAGTTACATGCGCGCGGACCGGTGGGACTGGAGGGGCTCACCTCTCAAAAATTTATCGTGCTGGGTAACGGCCAAATTCGTACCTGATGATCGCACCCCTGAAGCTGGGCCTTCTGGGCGGGACTTTTGACCCCATCCATGCGGGACATCTGGCCATGGCCTGTGCCGCCCATGACCAGTTGCAACTGGACCGGGTGTTACTGTTACCCGCCGGAAACCCCTGGCAACGCCAACCGCTGGCCTCTGCCCAGCAGCGTCTGCAGATGGCGCACCTAGCGACTCGGGCTTACCCGTTCCTGCAGGTGGACGGGCGGGAAACGCAACGTTCCGGCCCCACCTATACGATAGATACCCTGCACCAACTCCGTGAGGAATATGGCCCCAGAGCTGGGCTCTATCTGATTTTGGGGACCGATGCCTTTTTTAACCTGCCCAGTTGGCATCACTGGCCGAGCCTGTTCGACCTCTGCCATATCGTCCTCATGGCGCGCAACGCTCCTAACCCGCCCCCGGCGCAATGGCCTACCCCCTTGCAGGACCATGGTTTGCGCCTACGCACCCAAAGCCCAGGAAGTGCCGGACCAGAGCTCTCTGGCGCGGATTGCAGCGCTCCTGCCGGTTTGATTCTGTCCTTGTCGGCTCCCCTGCATCCGGCCACATCCACTCATATTCGGTCTCTGCTGCGCCAGGGGCAGCGCACAGATCAGTTGCTCCCCAAGGCCGTCCTGGACTATATTGAAACGCATCATCTTTATCAGCAGGAATCCGATGGAACCACAACGCGTCAAGGATGAGGTCGTGCAGGCCCTGGAGGAGGTCAAGGGAGAGGACATTCAGGTCCTGGATTTGCGTCACCTGACCACGCTGTGCGATTATCTGGTACTGGCCTGCGCCAATTCCAACCGACAAACGCGCGCCCTGGCCCATCGCGTAGAAGATCACCTGCGCGCACATCAGGTGCCTATTCAAGGCATGGAAGGCCTACAAAGCGGCGAATGGATTCTGGTGGATCTGGGCAGTGTCATTGTTCACATCATGCAACCCGGCATTCGGGAATATTTCAATCTGGATGAATTATGGGGGGGAAGCCGCTACCTGTCCCAACGCCCCCCTCTCCACGCCATCGCGCACAGCCCCGACCATACCGATCAATACCCTTGAGGCCGGCCTCCCCTTTGCACCCAGCGGAAACCCGATCTTGAAAACCCGGATTCTGGCCTTGGGACACCGCCAGCCCGCCTGGGTCCAACAGGCCACCCAGGAATACTTGCAACGCATGCCCCGGGAACTGGGTGTGCACCTTGTGGAAATCAAGCCCGAACCCCGAACCAGCGGGCGCAACACCGAGCAGATTCTAGAACTGGAAGCGCAACGTCTGCGTCAACACATGAGCCCCCAAGAGGTGTGCTACGCACTGGACGAGCGCGGAGCACTGTGGACCACACGGGAGTTGGCCCAAGCCCTAGACCGGCACCGGCAGCACGCAGACAGCCCCTGTTTTCTCATTGGCAGTGCCGATGGCCTGCACCCACTCATCAAACAGGACTGTCACGCGCTCATTGCCCTCTCGCGCATGACCTTACCTCATGGGTTGGTGCGCGTGTTGCTGGCCGAGCAACTGTATCGCGCTCACTCCCTGTTGCAGGGACATCCTTATCATCGTGACTGACACCTCTCTGAAGGAGAAGATGCGTGAACAACCAGATTCTGGTCAACATCACCCCTCAGGAAACCCGGGTAGCCATCATGGAACTGGGGGTTCCCCAAGAGTTACACGTGGAACGCTCCAGTGCCCGTGGCCTTGTGGGGAATATCTACTGGGGGCGAGTAGCCCGGATTTTACCGGGCATGCAATCCGCTTTCATCGATCTGGGATTAGAGCGTGCGGCCTTCCTACACGTGGCGGATATCTGGACCCCGCGGCATTCTGAAGAGCCCCAGCGTCCCATCGAGAAAACGCTGGCCGAGGGACAGTCCCTGATGGTCCAGGTGGCCAAGGATCCCATCGGCACCAAAGGGGCACGACTTTCCACCCAAATCAGCATTGCCGGGCGCTATCTGGTCTATCTTCCACAGGAAAATCACATCGGTGTTTCGCAAAAAATTGAAAGCGAAGAAGAGCGCCAGCTATTACGCGAGCGGCTGCAAGGCCTGATCCCCACCACCACCACCGGGGGCTTCATCGTCCGGACTGTGGCCGAAACCACTTCAGATCGCGAATTGCAGCGCGACTTGGAATATCTGACCCAATGCTGGGCTGACATCCAGTGCCACAGCCAGCGCGCTGCCAGCCCGCTGCTGCTGTATCAGGACCTGAGTCTGGCAAAACGCGTCATCCGCGATCTGGTGATGGAGGACACGGATCGCGTCATGGTGGATTCGCGGGAGAACTTTCACAAACTGCTGGAATTTTCCCGCCAATACAACCCCCAGGCTGCCCCGCTTCTGGAACATTACAGTGGCGCCCGCCCCCTCTTCGACCTCTTTGGGGTGGAGCTGGAAATAGAAAAAGCGCTGTCGCGCCGGGTCGACTTGAAGTCCGGAGGATAC
>JAJZHV010000164.1 GCA_021804345.1 Pseudomonadota bacterium
AGGAGCCTCCTTCCGAGCCCGAGGTGAAGGCCTATCTGGATTTTCTGGAGCAGACCCGACAGCTCGAAATCCCCTTGCAGGGGGTACTGCTCTATAGTCTGGCTCGCCCGTCCCATCAGCCCGCTGCGCCGCATCTGTCGGCGCTGCCCATCTCCTGGCTCGAGGGCTTGGCACAACGCATACAACATCTGGGTTTGCCCGTGAAGGTGACTCCCTAGGGACAAGAATCGCGATGAGGGGGATGGCGACACCCTTGGAACAGGCTCAGGTCAGCAGGTGAAAATCTTGGTAAAATGGGGCGTTTTTAACCCCAATAGACCGGATTCATGAAAAAAATCGTACTGTTGCGCCATGGGCAAAGTGTCTGGAATGAACAAAACCGGTTTACCGGCTGGGTGGATGTGGAGCTTTCTGCGCTGGGCATCCAGGAAGCCATCCAGGCGGGTAAATTGCTCAAGGACGCAGGCATCGAGCCTGATCTAGCCTACACATCGGTTTTGCAGCGCGCCATCAAAACCCTTTGGCTCGGATTGGAAACCATGGGCCGCATGTGGATTCCCATCCTTCAGGACTGGCACCTGAACGAACGTCACTACGGCGCTTTGCAGGGACTCAACAAGGCAGAAACCGCCGCCCGCTTTGGTGAAGAGCAGGTGCTGCAATGGCGCCGCAGCTACGATATTCCGCCACCTGCCATGGCATTGGACGATCCGCGCTGTGAAATCACCGATGCGCGCTATCGCCATCTCAATCCGGGCGAGTTCCCCCCCGGAGAAAGCCTGGCCTTGACCGTGGCACGGGTCATCCCCTACTGGAATTCGGTGATTGCGCCCAGTGTGCAGGCAGGTCGCCAGGTTCTAGTGGTGGCCCACGGCAATTCCTTGCGCGCTCTGGTTAAATATCTGGACAATATTCCGGACGAAGAAATCGTGGGGCTTAACATTCCCACCGGCGTTCCCTTGGTCTATGAACTGGATGACCAACTCAAACCACTGCGCCATTATTATCTGGGGGACCCCGAGGAAGTGGCGCGCCTAGCCCAGGCGGTGGCGCAGCAGGGCAAAGCCCAATGAAGCGGTTTTCGCTGCACACATACCGGGGTTTTCAAACAGCAGCGTGGTGCAGACGGACAAAGTGAGCAGAGCAGGGCCTCCTGATCGGTGTGAGGGGCAACACAGCAGACGTTTTTTGCGGGCCGTGATGGACATCACGCGGCTCTTCTGGATGTGGATGCTGTTTTGCGGCCTGTGGGCAGGTGCAAGTCAGGCCGCAACGCCCAACAATCAGCTCAAGGATCTGCGCGGGCGCATGCACCGTCTGCAAAAGGACCTCTCCGCCACACAAGAATCCAGGACGGGTGCAGAAGAAGCCCTGCGCCAATCCGAACGCGCCATCAGCGAAACCAACCGCCTGTTGCACGAACTGGATCAGCAACAGCAGGTGGTGCAGGCCGATCTGGACAGTTTACATGAACGTGCCGATGCCACTCGGCAAGCCATCGCCCAGTCCCAGCAGGATTTGGCTGTTCTGCTGCGCGAACGCTATGAGCAGGATACCCCGCAAGTGTGGCCGCTACTCTTGTCCGGCAAGGATCCCGAGCAGGCCACTCGCCTGCTGGACTATCTGGAACTGTTGGCCCAATCCCGTTCACAATCCGTGCAAGCCCTGCGTGCCAATCTGCAAACCCTGGGGCAGGTGACCGCGCAACGCCAGTCCAAATTACAGCAACTGGCACAAATCCAGTCCAGACAGGCCGCGCAACGCAAACGATTGCAAGGGGAAATGGCGGTTCGGGCCAAACTGGTCGGGGCCTTGACCAATAAACTGAGCAAGCAACAGCGCAGCCTGGAATCCATGCGGCGCGATGAAAAACACCTGTCTCAACTGGTGGAAGAAATCGCTCAACGCATTGCCCGGCGTCAGGAAGAGCGATCCAGGCAACAGGTGCTCGAGGCCAAGCGCCAGGCGCAGGAAGCCGCTACCAACAAACGTTCTGAGAATGCTTCTCCGGGACGTGGCAAGGGTAGCGCAGACAGTGCGCCCAAGGATTCTCCCGCCACGCCCCCCGCTCTGGCCTTGATCGATAAAACGCCGCAAGCCGGGTATGACGGGGAAGGCTTTGGCCGTCTCAAGGGGCACTTGCGTTTGCCGCTTCAGGGGGAACTACTCAACCGCTTTGGAAGTCCACGCACAGATACGGGCCTGACCTGGCGTGGTTTGTTCATTCGCGCCCCCGAGGGCCGCCATGCCCTGGCTGTGGGTGCTGGGCGCGTGGTATTTGCCGACTGGTTGCGTGGTTTTGGTAATTTGCTGATCGTGGATCATGGCAGCGGTTACATGAGCCTGTACGGAAATGCCCAGAGCCTGTTTGTGCGGGTAGGCGATCTGGTGCAGGCTGGCACTGCGGTAGCCAGCGCGGGCAATACGGGTGGAAACCCCGAATCAGGGCTATACTTCGAGCTACGTTATCAAAGCAAACCGTTCGATCCCCTCGCTTGGGTGGGTCGATCCGAGTGATCAATTGAGGAAATCCGGAATGGGTGGTCAACTGAAGAAGGTGGGGCTGGTGGTGATGGGTGCAGTGATCGGATTTACACTGACGCTCAATTTTTCGGCTGTGGCCGAGCATCCCCAGGCTTCATCACCCCTGCCTCTGGAAGAATTACGCACCTTCAGCGAGGTGTTTGGCCGCATCAAGTCGGACTATGTAGAGCCGGTGGCGGATAAAAAACTTATCAAGGAGGCCATCACAGGCATGGTGGCTGGGCTTGACCCGCACTCTGCCTATCTTGACCAGGATGCCTACAAGGACTTGCAGGCGGGCACCCAAGGAGAATTTGGGGGATTAGGCATCGAAGTGACCATGGAAGACGGATTGGTCAAGGTGGTCTCGCCCATCGATGACACGCCCGCCGCCAAAGCGGGAATCAAGCCGGGTGACTTCATCATCAAACTGGACGATGCAGCAGTGAAGGGCATGACCCTGAATGATGCCGTCAAACGCATGCGCGGCAAGCCCGATACGCATATTGTGCTCACCGTGTTGCGCAAGGGCGAGACCAAACCCTTGGTGCTTACCCTGACTCGGGCAGTGATCAAGATGAAAAGCGTCAAACTCAAGGAGTTGGAGCCCGGCTATGGCGTCGTCCGGGTCAGCCAGTTCCAGGAGCATACGGGAGAGGACCTAGCCGCCGCCGTGGAAAAATTCTATAAGGATAACCACGACAAGCCCAAGGGATTGGTGCTGGATTTGCGTAACGATCCGGGCGGGTTGCTCAATGCGGCGGTAGGGGTATCCTCCATTTTTCTGCAGCAGGGCGCACTGGTGGTCTACACGGAAGGACGGGTGCCCGATGCCCAGATGCGTTTGACAGCAAGCCCTGATAACTATTTGCGCGGTCCGGGAGACACCGACTATGTG
>JAJZHV010000006.1 GCA_021804345.1 Pseudomonadota bacterium
CAAATCGTTGAGCTCGGAGTAGTCCTCGGGGCTGTCATTGAGTTTGATGTTGTATTCGAACTTGCCGATTTTCTGGGTACCAGCCGGAATGATCAGATTCTGGGCTGCCAGGGCATTGCTCACGTCATTGGGAGAAACACCCTTGGACTGCAGGGCCTGGGGGTCCAGATCGATCTGTATCTGACGTACTTTGCCCCCGTAGGGCGAGGGAATGGCCGTGCCCTCCACAGTCGCCAATTGCGGCCGTATGAAATTCTGTCCCAGGTCAAACAATTTATCCTCGGTCAGGCTTCTGCTGGACAAGGCCAACTGCAGAATGGGCACTGTAGCGGCGTTATAATTCAGAATGAGTGGCGGGGTGATGCCGGGCGGCAACTGCTTGAGAATGGTTTGAGAAATAGACGTGACCTGGGCCGTGGCGGTTCGAATATCGACCGAGGGCTGGAAAAAAATCTTGACGATGCCATATCCCGGCAAGGATTGGGATTCGATATGTTCGATGTCGTTGACGGTGGAACTAAGGTAGCGCTCGTAAGCATAGACCACGCGTCCAGCCATGGCCTCGGGCTGCATCCCGGTGTAGGACCAGACTGCGCTAATAACCGGAATCCGGATATCCGGAAAGATGTCCACAGGCGTGCGCAGGATGGAAAGAATCCCGAACATCAAAATCAACAGGGCAAAAACGATGAACGTTAGCGGACGGCTCAAAGCCAGCCGGACAATCCCTGACATCATGAAGGTATACCTCTTTTCATCACTGGCGTAGATCTGATCGAGTCAGAGCGCGCATTTTCCATGGTTCTGACGCAACAGGTTGTAACTAATTGTAGTGTGCGACGCAGCAATCCGGCATCCAACTCCGTCTGACCTGCTCTCAAGAGGAAGCAAACAATCGGGCCAAGGCTTCCCCGGGATCCGGTTGGCGCATGAAGGCTTCCCCCACCAAAAAGGCATGAACTCCGGCTTGCCGCAAGCGTTTAACATCCTCTGCCGAGGCAATACCGCTTTCCGTAACCAGAATCCGATCGGAAGGCACCTGAAAGCGCAAGGCCAGCGTCACTTCCAAACTGGTTTCGAAACTACGCAGATTACGGTTGTTGATGCCGATCAGGGGGGTTTGCAGACGTAGGGCCTGTTCCAATTCCTGAGCATCGTGCACCTCCACCAGCACGGCCAGCCCCAGGGCCGTAGCCAATTGCTCCAACTCCCGCAGCAACACCGCATCCAGTGCCGCCACGATCAGCAGGATGGCGTCTGCCCCCAAGGCTCGCGCCTGTACCACCTGATAGGGATCCACCACAAAATCCTTGCGCAGCACAGGCAACCCGCAAGCTGCGCGGGCCTGTTGCAAATCCAGATCGGACCCCTGAAAGTACTGGCGATCTGTCAACACCGACAGGCAGGCCGCACCTTGGCGGGCATACTGGTCGGCAATCCGGGCCGGATGAAAGTCGGTGCGTAGCACCCCCTTGCTGGGGCTGGCCTGCTTGATTTCGGCGATGACCGCCGGCAGTCCTTGCTGCAGGCGCGCACGCAATCCCTGAACGAACGGACGCACGGGATCGGCCACTTTGGCCAGACACTCCATTTGAGACCAGGACTGCTGCGTCTGCGCCAAGGCCACTTCTGCGCGCTTGGTGGACAGGATTTTCTGTAGAATGTCGTTCATGCATGCTCCCAGGCAATCAGTGCCTCCAGACGTTGCCGCGCTTTTCCAGAGGCCAGGGTGTCGCAGGCCAGATCCATTCCCTCGGGAATATGTCGGGCCAAACCAGCCACATAGAGCGCCGCCCCGGCATTGAGCACCACAATATCCCGCGCCGCGCCCGCCTGATTGTCCAGCACCCGTTCCAGTAGCAGGCGGGACTCCTGTACACTTTTCACCAGCAATTCATTGAGTGCCCGGGGCTCCATCCCCAACTCTGCCGGTTCCAGCAGGTATTCCCTGATCACACCGTCCTTGAGCTCAGCCACATGGGTGGGGCCTGACAAGGTGATTTCATCCAGGCCATCACTGCCATGGACCACCAGCGCATGACGGCTGCCCAGTTGTTGTAGTACCCCAGCCAACGTGCGGGTCAGGTGTGGGCTGAAAACGCCCAGTAACTGATTGGGTGCGGCCGCGGGATTGGTGAGCGGACCCAACAGGTTGAAGAGGGTCCGAATTCCCAGTTCGCGGCGCACGGCCACCGTGTGACGCATGGCCGTATGGTGGTTTGGGGCAAACATGAACCCCAATCCAAACCGGCGCAAAGCCTCTTCGATGCGTGCCAGCGGTTGCTCCGTGACGGCAATGCCCAAGGACTCCAGCACATCGGCACTACCACTTGTGGACGAAACCGAACGTCCCCCATGTTTGGCCACATGGGCGCCAGCTGCTGCAGCCACAAAGGCCGCCGTCGTGGAGATGTTGAAGGTATGCAGACCATCGCCCCCGGTTCCACAGGTATCCACCACATGCTCTAGCCCGGTGGTATCCACCCGCACCGAGAGCTCACGCATGACCTCGGCGGCTGCGGCCAGTTCTATCACGGTTTCACCCTTGGCGCGCAAGGCCGTCACAATCCCCGCAGTCTGAATGGGCGTGGTGACCCCAGTCATGATGCTATGCATGAGCGACAGCATTTGCTCCCGCGACAGATCGTTGCGCGCTAGTAGCGCATTCAGGGCGTCCCGTGGGGTCACGCCCCCACCTCACGAATTTCAAAATCATGGGTCAGTTGGGCTGTTTTGGAGAGCATGATGCTGGCAGAGCAATATTTTTCTGAGGACAGTTTGATCGCGCGTTCTACCAACTCCGGTTTGAGATGATGCCCCGTGACCACATAGTGAAAGTGAATCCGGGTAAACACCTTGGGATCTGTTTCAGCACGCTGCGCCTCCAGTTCCACCACGCAATCCGCAATCTCTGCACGGGCCCGCTGCAGGATGAGCACCACGTCAAAAGCGGTACAGCCGCCAGCCCCCATGAGTAACGCCTCCATGGGACGTACCCCCAGGTTCCGCCCCCCGGCTTCAGGAGCCCCATCCATCAAAAACGTATGCCCACTCCCGCTTTCCGCCAAAAAACTCATGCCCTCTACCCATTTCACCCGTGCTTTCATGGCTTCCCTCCAACCTTCGTCGATCGATCAAAATCACCCCCGGCAAGCGCTTGCCCACCGGTTCACAACCTGTCAAGATACAAGATTACGGGGGCTGCAGACAACCATGGCTTACCCACTCCCCCCACCAGAACCCCATCACCTTCCCCCTACCGTAACGCAGAATCCCATTGACAAGGTTGTAAGAAAGAAAATATAATTGTTGGCTCATTTCACTAAAGACCCCATGCTGTCATGAAAACCTTTTCCGCCAAGGCGCACGAAGTACAACGCGACTGGTTTGTGGTAGATGCCACGGATCGCGTGCTCGGACGCCTCGCCAGCCAGATCGCTTTGCGTCTGCGCGGCAAACATAAAGCCATTTTCACACCGCACGTGGACACCGGCGATTTTATCGTCGTGGTCAATGCGGAAAAAATCCGGGTGACGGGTAACAAGGGCGAAGACAAGAAATACTACCGCCACACGGGCTATCCTGGCGGTATTTATGAAACCAATTTTAACAAAATGCGTGCCCGGCATCCGGCCCGTGTTCTGGAAAAGGCTGTCAAGGGCATGCTCCCCAAGGGTCCCTTGGGATATGCCATGATCAAGAAAATGAAAGTCTATGCAGGCGCCGAACATCCCCATGCGGCCCAGCAACCCAAGACTCTGGATATTTGAGGCTCCTATGATCGGTGATTATTACTACGGTACGGGACGACGCAAAAGCGCTGTCGCTCGCGTGTTTCTGAAAGCTGGCTCGGGTCAGATCGAAGTTAACGGTAAGCCTCTGGACCAATACTTTTCCCGCGAGACCGGTCGCATGGTGGTGCGCCAACCCTTGGCACTCACGAATCACCTCACCGGGTTCGATGTTCGTGTCAATGTCTTTGGTGGCGGCGAGTCAGGTCAAGCTGGGGCTGTACGTCATGGCATCACCCGGGCGTTGATCGACTTCAACCCCGAACTCAAGTCGGCCCTCAAGCAGGCTGGTTTGGTCACCCGCGATGCCCGCGAGGTAGAGCGCAAAAAAGTTGGTCTGCACAAGGCGCGTCGGCGCAAACAGTTCAGCAAGCGTTAAGCAGTCTGATCAAAGCCGGCGCGATGCCGGTTTTTTTATGGGGCAATCCCTACTTTTGGCAAGGCCCGTCATCAGGAGCAATACACCATGATCAATATCGGCATTGTGGGTGGCACCGGTTATACAGGCGTCGAACTGCTCAGAATTCTGGCGCAGCATCCTCAGGTGTCCTTGCGCGCCATCACCTCGCGCAAAGACGCAGGGCAATCCGTGGCAGCCTTGTTTCCTAGCTTGCGCCAGCACGTCACGCTGGACTTTGTCGACCCGGCCCAAGCCCAACTGGATCGTTGTGATCTGGTATTTTTTGCAACGCCCAATGGCATTGCCATGAATCAGGCCCGCGAGTTGCTAGCTGCCGGCGTGCGCGTCATCGACCTAGCGGCCGATTTCCGGATCAAGGATGTGGCGCTTTGGGAACAATGGTATGGGATGTCTCATGCTTGCCCAGAACTTGTGGCGCAGGCGGTTTATGGGTTACCTGAACGTAACCGGGAGGCGATTCGTCAGGCGCGGCTGGTCGCCAACCCGGGTTGTTACCCGACTGCCGTACAGTTGGGCTTCTTGCCCCTGCTCGAAGCGGGCCTGGTGGATTCCCAACACCTCATTGCGGACGCCAAATCGGGAGTATCCGGCGCCGGTCGCAAAGCAGAGATTTCCATGCTACTCGCCGAGGCTGGAGACAACTTCAAAGCCTACGGGGTCTCTGGCCATCGGCACCACCCCGAAATCTCCCAGGAACTTTCCCAGGTCGCCGGCCAAACAGTCAATCTGCTATTTACCCCCCATCTGGTGCCCATGATTCGCGGGATCCATGCCACGCTGTACGCCCGGCTAACACAGCCAGAGGGGGCCCTGGACCTGCAGTCCCTGTATGAACAGCGCTACGCGCATGAACCCTTTGTGGATGTTATGCCCTCTGGCAGCCATCCCGAAACGCGTTCGGTACGTGCCTCCAACCTCTGCCGCATCGCCTTGCATCGACCCCGTCATGGGGATACCGTCGTCGTGCTGGCGGTTATCGACAACTTGGTCAAAGGTGCTGCCGGGCAGGCGGTCCAAAACATGAATCTCATGTTTGGCCTACCCGAAACGACTGGGCTGGAGCATATTCCCATTCTGCCCTGAGCGGCTCCAAGCGAATGCGCGCAGGAACAGGACGAGGCAGGGTTTTGCTTGACGGGTGAGTGGCGATGCGGGCAAAAAAGTGTAGAATGAGTCTATGGCGTTGCGCGCGAATACCCCTTGTTCTTTTACCACTGTACCTAGCCGCAGCGAACCCCATTACTTTTGGAGCCCATGAATCATGAACGCACCTGCCGAAACTCTCCTGCCAGACCCATTGCTTTTTAGCGATAGCGCGGCACAAAAAGTACACGACCTGATTGAAGAAGAGGGAAACCCCGAGCTAAAGCTGCGCGTGTTTGTTACCGGCGGCGGCTGCTCCGGCTTTCAATATGGGTTTACCTTTGAAGAATCGATCAATGAGGATGATACGGTCATGGTCAAAAATGGGGTCTCGCTGCTCATTGACCCCATGAGCTACCAGTATCTGGTGGGCGCGGAAATCGACTACAAGGAAGATCTGGAGGGTGCGCAATTCATCATTCGCAACCCCAATGCCACCACCACCTGTGGCTGTGGTTCTTCCTTCTCTGCGTAACTGGTAGGAAAAGGCCGCTACTGGTTTGCCGGTTTGGCAAATTCCGGGTAAACGGCGGGCTGTACTAATCCTTCAGAGACGCTCCAGCCAAGCCAAGTCCACCAGCCCCTGATCGGGGAGTCTGGTGGGGTGCGCTGATCTGCTTTGTGCAGCCAACACCTGGCAGGGCGCCCCCGGCTCACCCAGATCAGACAAAACGGCCAATGCCCCCGTAAAATCCTGCGTGCGGGTATAGTCGTTGACGGTGACCAAGGTCTTCAACCCAGCGCCAAGCGCGGCCTTCAGGCCATTTTCCGAGTCCTCCACCGCCAGACAGTCCCGAGCTGCCAGACCCAGACGATCCAACGCCCAGAGATAAATATCTGGGGCCGGTTTTTTTGCGGGCACGATATCCCCTGCCGCCATCACCTGAAACCAGCTCGGTGCAGAGGGGCCCAGGGTTTGTTCCAGCAATGTGGTGACGTTTTCTAGGGTTGTGGTCGTGGCAACGGCCAACAAGACTCCCTGCGCACGCGCTTCCAATAACACCCTTTTGATTCCCGGGCGCAAGGGAATTCCGCCTTGCTGCAAGCGCTGCAGATAGAAACGGGTTTTGGCCTGATGCAGTTGCAACACGAGGGCTTCAAAGTCTGGTTGTAGCAAGGCTTTGGGCTGGTAGTGCTGGGCATAGAAATGCATCCGCTCCTTGCCTCCGGTCACTTGTAGCAACTCGCCGTAGAGCTCAACATCCCACTCCCAATCCAAGCCCCTTTCCCGGAAGGCCTGATTAAAAGCCGGACGGTGACCATCCCGCTCCGTATCGGCCAAGGTTCCATCCACGTCAAATAAAAGGGCTTTCCAACGCATGATTTCACGACCCTCACATCAAGAAAATTCAGTGGCCCGCTACAACCGGCAGGCTCTCATCCAGCCTCAATCCGGGCCCGACGCGCAAACAATGTGCGTGTGGCCTCGATGGCCCGTTGCACAGCCGGGCGACGGTAATCCCATTGGGGATCGTCTGTGGGAGGGTGTAGCACCATCGTGGCATTGGCCTCGAACAAGAGGACCTCGGCTTGGTCATTCACCCCAAAATCGATACCAAAATAATCCAAACCGATGCGTGTTGCCAAAGTCTGCAAAGCTTGCATCACTCGGGAGCCCAGATATTCTTCAGGGTTTTGTAAAAAACGGGACTCTTCTGCACGGGCCGCCACATCCTGCTGCAAATCGGCGCTGAAATAGTGTACTTTCCATTGAGAGGCCACAGCCAGATGAATGGGATAAAGCACGCCGTCGATACACATCATACGAAACTTGCGAAAGCGCCCGGCCGAGTCCCGCGTTTCTAGATATTCCAGCGCCAGCCAGCGTGAGCCAGGAAGTTGCGCCAGAATGTCCGGCAATTGGGCCACTTGCGAGACCCGCTCAAAAAATTGACCCCCGTGATAACCCACCGAGCGGATCAGCAACGGAAAATCGAGAGCCTGTGCTTGCAGCGACCGTAAGGACGCGGACCAATCACTGTGGGATTCAAGCCAAGCCATACGCGGCACGCGCACGCCAGCAAGGGATGCCAACTGCTGTCCCAAGGTAAAGCGCCCCGTGCGCAACACCAGTTCGGGCACATTGATCCACGGATTGGAGCGGGGCAAAAGCGCAGCCTTCTCCAAAACATTCCGGCAACGGTCTGCATCCCCAATGGCGTTGAAGCACAGATCATGGGGGGGTAAGGGAAGGCGCTCATCCCAGTATTCCAGGGCGATACTGGTGCAATCAAAACGGCGGTGATCAATCAAAAATCGCCAAGGAATGTTGCCCTCCTGCGCGCTACCCAAAATCAACAGGCGCGATCGTGGACCGGGACCTTGTCCTGGCCAGACTTGCAGCGGTGCCGGAGAAAACCCCCGCTCGCGATGGTATGCCGCCAGGGTTTCGTCGCCCCGACGCGAGGCGCAGGCGGCAAGGCCCTGATGGGCCGCCGGCAAGTCCGGGTCCTGCTGCAACAGTTGCTGAAATTGCTCCTGTGCCAGAACCACCTCGTTTTTATGCAACAGCACTTGAGCCAGGTTAAGACGCACCCCACCATGCGTGGGATGATAGGTTGTGGCTGCTGTAAAGGCCGTTTGGGCCGCAGAAAGGTGCCCACTATCAAACAGCACAGTTCCCAGATTGTTCCAGGCCCCCAGATGCGTTGGGTCCTGCTGTAAAACCTGAAGATAGTGTTGCTGCGCCTCCAGCAAAGCCAAGGGCTCCCCCGTGGCACATAAGGCATTGGCCAGATTGAAGCGGATGGCGCTCAGTTGGGGGGCCAACGCCAGGGCCTCGCGATGCAGTGCTAGTGCCTGTGGCTGGGCACCCTGCGCTTCTGCCCGAAGGGCCTCATTCGCCAGCTCTACGGCTCGTTCCTGGGCTGATTTCGGGGTCTGGTTCATGGCCTTGAGGTGCTAGCGCACTTTGATATGCAGTTCCCGCAATTGTTTTTCATCCACCGGACTGGGCGCCTGGGTGAGCAGACATTGAGCACGCTGGGTTTTGGGGAAGGCTATCACGTCACGAATCTGGGTGGACCCGGTCATCATGGCCACGAGACGATCAAACCCAAAAGCAATACCGCCATGGGGAGGAGCCCCATACTGCAGTGCACTGAGCAAAAAGCCAAATTTTGCGCTGGCTTCTTCCGGGCCGATGTCCAGCGCACGAAACACCTGGGATTGAACGGCCTCACGATGAATCCGTACCGATCCGCCACCGATTTCCCAACCGTTGAGAACCACGTCATACGCCTGTGCAAAAGCCCGCGAGGGATCTGACTCTAGATACGCCTCATGGCCCTCTTTAGGCGCCGTGAAGGGATGATGCAAGGCCACCCAGCGCTTTTCATCCGGGTTGTATTCGAACATGGGAAAGTCCACCACCCACAGGGGTTTCCACCCACCCGTGGAAAACCCTTTTTCGTGCCCCAGTTTTACCCGCAACGCACCCAAGGCATCGTTGACCACCTTGGCCCGATCGGCACCAAAAAAAATCAGGTCGCCATTCTCTGCACCCGTGCGTTGCAGAATTTGTGCGAGAACATCAGCCCCCAAAAATTTGACGATGGGAGATTGCAGACCTTGCTCGTTGGCCTGGGAACAGTCATTGACCTTGATGTACGCCAGGCCACGGGCGCCATAAATCGCTACGAACTGGGTGTAATCGTCGATTTCCTTGCGCGACAGTTCGGCCCCTCCGGGAATGCGCAGTGCGGCCACACGTCCGTCAGGCAGATCGGCCGCCGCACGAAACACCTTGAAGTCTACGGTTTTCATGAGATCGGTCAGTTCGGTGAATTCCAGAGGAATACGCAAGTCCGGCTTGTCCGAGCCATACCGGTGCATGGCCTCGGTCCAGGTTAATCGGGGAAATTGCGGTCCCAGATCAGCCTGGATGGTTTTTTGAAAGAGATCCCGCACCAAACCTTCCATCATTGCCATGATTTCCTGCTGGCTTAGAAAAGAGGTTTCGATATCGATCTGGGTGAATTCGGGCTGCCGATCAGCCCGCAAGTCCTCATCCCGAAAACATTTGGTGATCTGGTAATAGCGATCAAACCCGGAAACCATGAGCAATTGCTTGAATAACTGCGGAGATTGGGGCAAGGCATAAAATTCCCCATGATGTACCCGACTAGGAACCAGATAATCGCGTGCGCCCTCCGGAGTGGATTTCGTGAGCATGGGGGTTTCGATGTCGACAAACCCCAGGGCATCTAGATACTGACGCACCGTCATGGCCGCGCGATAGCGCAACAGGAAGTTTTTTTGCATCTCGGGGCGACGCAGGTCCAGAAACCGGTATTCCAGTCGAACTTGCTCGGAGAGGTTATCGTCCTCCAGCAGAAAAGGCGGGGGTAATGAAGGATTGAGCACACGAATATTCTGCACCAGAACCTCCACGGCACCGCTGCGCAAGTTTTCGTTATCTGCGCCTTCCGGACGCAAGCGTACGCGACCGATGACTTCCAGTACAAATTCATTGCGTACGGCTTCAGCAACCTGGAAATTATCCGGATTGTCCGGATTACAAACCACTTGCACCACCCCTTCCCGGTCCCGCAAGTCGATGAAAATGACTCCCCCGTGATCACGGCGACGATGGGCCCACCCCATCAAAGTAACGGTTTGATCCAGAAAGCGGCGGTCTACCAGACCGCAATATTCAGTACGCATGTTTCTACAGTCTCAAGAGAAATTCAACATTTAGAGGGCAGAGGATTTTCCCAGTCCCACTTCTACCACCCCCATGGAAATGATGTGCTTGAGGGCATCATCCACGGCGATGTCCAGTTCGATGACCTCGCGCACGGGTACCATGAGAAAAAACCCGGAGGTGGGATTGGGGGTAGTTGGAACGTACACATTCCAATGGGGTTCGCCCAGTTTTTCTGCAATGGCGCCCTGTGGCGTTCCCGTCAAGAAGGCTAGGGTCCAGACGCCCTGGTGCGGATAACGCACCAGAAGGACCTTGCGAAAGGCCTGCCCGGAACTGGAGAAAAGGGTATCGCTTACCTGCTTTACCCCGGTATAAATGGTATTGACCACAGGGATTCTTGCCAGCAGGTCTTCACCTAACTGCAGCAAGCGGCGACCCAACAGATTGGCAGCGATTGCACCGGTCAGTAGCACGAT
Organism: Pseudomonadota bacterium; assembly: GCA_021804345.1. Taxonomy (GTDB): domain Bacteria; phylum Pseudomonadota; class Gammaproteobacteria; order Burkholderiales; family Ferrovaceae; genus JAJZHV01. The sequence goes on from JAJZHV010000006.1 coordinate 10,480, forward strand.
CAGCAAAGTAACCAATACGCCCAAACCCGGAATATGAAACCCGAACAGGGCCTCAGGACGAACCGAGTCTGGTAATAAAAACAGGGTTTCATCCAGGGTGTTGACGATGAGGCGCAACACCCATACGGTGATCACAAGCGGAATCAACACAACGATTCCGGTCAGAAAATACCGTTTCATCAGGATTGCGCCGAACCAGAGGTGGTACTGGGGGCCTTGGGCGTAGCGGTGGATTCCGACGGCTTGCTCGACTCTGCGGGTGCGGTGACGGCGCTTTCGGCAGCGGGTTGTGTGGACTTGCCCCCCGCCGCGTTGGCCGTGTCTGTGGCGGCTTCTCCGGCAGCATCAGTTGTTGGCGTATCAGCCTTGGGTGCGCTATTGCCCCCACGAAAATCGGTGACATACCAACCCGTCCCCTTGAGCTGAAAACCGGCAGCGGAGACTTTCTTGATCAAGGCTTCCGCCCCGCAAGACGGGCAGACCGTACGCGGGGGATCCGAAATTTTTTGCAGGACTTCGGTTTCCTGACCACATGCCTGGCAGCGGTATTCATAAAATGGCATGGAACCCTCCCTGTAATCTTCAATCATAGCATATCATGCGGTTCTATCCCTGAAGGAGAGGTTCATGACGTTGCTGCGGAACAAGCCCGGAATCAAACCATCTGTCCCCATCTTGCAGGTTGTGCGCAGTGCGGCGCAAAGGCTTCGCCCGTTATCGGGGGGCTCTTTGTGGGTTGCGCTGCTTTTGCCCGGACTGATCTGGTCAGCCAGCGCCCTGACCCCGGTTTGGGCTGGGGGTTTGCCTGCCGGCGTGGTGCAAGGGTATCAAATGGAGGGGGTCACGGAATATCGCCTGGCCAATGGCCTTCAGGTTTTGCTGGCGCCGGACGACAGCAAGCCCACGACAACCGTGAATGTCACCTATCGGGTCGGGTCACGCATGGAAAGCTATGGGGAAACGGGCATGGCCCATCTGCTGGAACACCTGATGTTCAAGGGCACACCCCAGCATAAAAACATTGCCGCCGAACTCACGCGCCATGGCATGCGCCCCAATGGAACCACCTGGTTTGATCGCACCAATTACTTTGAGTCCTTTGCCGACTCGCCCGAAAATCTGGAATGGGCCCTGCGTATGGAGTCGGACCGCATGGTGAACTCCTTCATCGCTCGTCGCGACCTGGACAGTGAAATGACCGTAGTCCGCAACGAGATGGAAAGTGGTGAAAACGATCCCGGCGAGGTCTTGATGGACAAGGTCATGGCCGCCGCCTTCCAGTGGCACAACTATGGCAAATCCACCATTGGCGCCCGCAGCGATGTGGAAAACGTCAATATCGCCCACCTGCAGGCGTTTTATCACAAGTATTACCAGCCAGACAACGCCACCTTGGTGGTTGCTGGTCGTTTCGATGCGCTCAAAACCCTAGCGCTGATTAACCAGACCTTCGGCAAAATCCCCAAGCCAGCACGCAAGCTGGAGACCACCTGGACTCTGGACCCCGTTCAGGACGGAGAACGTCAGGTCATTCTGCGGCGCGTGGGAGACATTCAAAATCTAGAAGTGCTGTACCATGCGGTGGCTGCGGCCAGCCCAGACAGTGCGACCTTTGAGGTATTAGCGCAAGTCATGGGCGACACCCCTTCGGGACGACTGCACAAGGCCCTGGTGGAAAAGGGGCTGGCCACATCCGTTAGTGCGGATTACTTCAACCTTGACGAGCCCGGAGTCATCCTGTTTCAGGCCGAGGTCCCCAAAAACCAGGATCTGGACAGCGCGCGCCAAGCCCTCCTGCAAACCCTCGAAAACATCCAGTCTCAACCCTTTACCGAGGAAGAAGTGAATCGGGCCCGTGCCAACCTGCTCAATGGCGTGGAGACCACCTTCAATGACCCGGAACGCTTTGGGATTGCCTTATCTACGGCCATTGCCAACGGCGACTGGCGTCTATTCTTTTTGAACCGCGATCGTCTGGCCGCAGTCAAGGCCGGCGATGTGCAGCGTGTGGCACAAAGCTGGCTGGTTGCCAGCAACCGCACACTGGGGGAATTCATTCCCACCCCCAATCCCGTCCGCGCCCCAGCACCAGAAAAGGTCGATGCCGCAACCCAACTCAAGGGGTATGAAAACACGACGGAACTCTCTCAAGGGGAGCGTTTTGACGTGTCGCCGGCCAACATCCAGAAGCAAACGCATTGGTATCTTTATCCCAATGGTGTGCGCATGGCGCTACTTTCCAAACAGACACGGGGCCATGTGGTGCATGCCCAGATCAACCTGCACTTTGGCGATGCCCAAACCCTGCAAGGCAAGGAGCAAATTGGTGCCTTCACCGGGGCCCTTCTGAACAAAGGATCGGGTGACCTGGATCGCCAGTCCATTGGCGATCTGTTCACCGCCCTGAAAGCGCAGGTCGCCATTGGAGGCAGCGCCACGGGTGCCACGGTATCCATTCAAACCGTTCGCGAAAACCTGCCAGCCACCCTGACGGCAGTGGCCCAAATCCTGCGCCATCCCAACTTCCCGGAAAGCGAATTCAAGGAAAGCCGCGCCGCCGCCTTGGCCGATATCGATGAAAGCCGCAGCAATCCCCAGGCACTGGCGGCCAACGCGGTGCATCGGGCTTTCAATCAGCAGCCACGGGGTGATATCCGTTACACCAGTACCTTTGATGAAACGGTCGAGGATATGAATGCAGTCACACCAGAGCAGATTCGTGCGTTCTATCAGGCTTTTTATGGAGCCGATCACGGTGAAGTGGCCATGGTGGGAGACTTTGACGAAAAGACCGCCATGCAGGCTGTTCAGGATGGTTTAGAGGGGTGGCATAGCACCATGCCCTATGCGGTGGTGCTCGACGAATATCGCGACACCGACGGCGCGGTGAACCCCTATGTCTTCACCGAAGCGCTGTTCGCGGCGCTCGACGAAGACGAGGTGATCGTCACCGGCGACGGCACCGCCTGCGTCACCGTGTTCCAGGCGGCCAACCTCAAGCGCGGGCAGCGGCTGTTCACCAACTCGGGCTGCGCGTCGATGGGCTACGACCTGCCGGCTGCGATCGGCGCGGCGCACGCGTCGGGTGCGAAGCGCGTGATCTGCCTGGCAGGCGACGGCAGCATCATGATGAACCTGCAGGAGCTCCAGACGATCGTCGGCACGCGGCTGCCGGTGAAGG
>JAJZHV010000007.1 GCA_021804345.1 Pseudomonadota bacterium
TGCGCAGTTCTGCTGCCACTGCAAGGACTCCGGGTGCAGGTGGTGATTCACGTGAAGGGCGCTGAGGTGAAACGACAGGGGCCGGGACAGTTGATGAAGCAGATGCAGCAAGACCGTGGAATCGAGTCCCCCGCTATAGCCCAGACAGAGATGCGTGTCCTGGGCCAATAGGGGCCGCAACACCTGCCGGAGTTCTTTCAGCAGGGTATTGGAGACCTCAGTTTTTTCGGGTTTCCTTGAATTTTCCATACCCCATCAGGCGTTCGTACCGACGGTCCAATAGCTCATCCAGAGTAGCAATGGAATCCACCTGCTTCAAGGCCTCTTGCAGCGCGCGTTTAAGATTCTGGGCCATCATGGCGGGATCGCGGTGCGCTCCACCCAGGGGTTCTGGCACGATCTTATCCACCAACCCCAACGTTTTCAGGCGGGCAGAGGTGATTCCCAGAGCTTCTGCCGCTTCACTGGTTTTTTCTGGGGTTTTCCAAAGAATGGCCGCACAGCCCTCAGGCGAAATGACCGAGTAAATGGAATACTGCAACATCAGCATCTGATCCCCCACGCCAATCGCCAGCGCTCCGCCCGACCCCCCTTCGCCGATCACTGTACAGATGACGGGCGTTTTGAGTGCCGCCATTTCGAACAGGTTGCGTCCAATGGCCTCGGACTGACCGCGTTCTTCGGCGCCAATGCCCGGATAAGCGCCCGGTGTGTCGATGAAGGTGAGGATGGGCAGGGAAAATTTTTCGGCCAAGCGCATCAGGCGCAGAGCTTTGCGGTAACCCTCTGGGCGTGCCTGGCCAAAATTGCGATAAATCCGATCTTTGGTGTCGCGCCCTTTCTGGTGCCCAATGATCATGACTGGGCGGTCACCAAAACGGGCAATTCCTCCAACGATGGCGGGATCGTCCGAGAAGGCCCGGTCGCCATGGAGTTCATCAAAATCAGAAAATAGCGCCTCGATGTAGTCGAGGGTGTAAGGACGCTGGCTATGGCGCGCAACTTGGGCAATTTGCCAGGACTTCAAGCCGGCGTAGATCTCCTTGGTGAGGACCTGGCTTTTCTTCTGCAGACGCTCGATCTCCTGCGAAATATCCACGGCAGAATCTTCCTGCACGAATCGCAGTTCTTCGATTTTGGCCTCGAGTTCCCCGATGGGTTGCTCAAATTCGAGAAAAACTGTTTTCATCGATCCTGTTCCTCAAGAGCCGACCGGCCTGGATGGTCCAGCGTGAGCAGCGCAACCATCTGCAGGCCTCATAGATAGGCAAACACGGCCATGGCACATCCCACCAGAGCACCCAGGCCGGCCGGCACCAGAAGCCAGCGTCGATTGGTCAAAGCCGTGACCGAAGCCAGCGCGATGGCGATCTGGATGAAGGTCATGGCTAGGGCAAGGATATGATGGGGATGAAAGGCCTTTTCTGCCAGTTCGCTTTCATGCTGCGACTTTTCCTCGAAGGCTTCGGCCTTGAGCTTGATGTCTTTCTTTTCCTGCTCGTAGCGCTCCAGCTCGGCTTTATAGTGCTCGCGCCGCTCGGGCGGAGACAACTCCATGGCCAGGGTCATGAGATGGCCCTTGGCGCTCTTGGCCTGGTAAAAGCTCCATTGGTCACTGGCATGGGCCTTGTACAACACCGCATCGTTTTTGTGAATCAAGGCTTCGTTTTGCGTATTCCCGCCTAGATAGCTGACCACCGCACCCAAAGCGGCCAGCACTGCGGTAAAGATGGCCACCTGCTGGGCCAAGGCCACGGTGTGCCCTGGACCATGGCCGCTGGCCGCATGCTCCAGTTCATGCTCATGGGCTGCGTGCACATGAAAATGTTCTTCCATGTTTTAGTTCTCCACGGCGAGTGAACGAATCCGGCGCGCACGAACGGCTTCACCTAATCGTTGCAAGGCGGGCAGGGTGTCTTCAAAGGACAGACAGGCGTCGGTAATACTTTTTCCGTATTCTAGGGTACGGCCGGCGACCAGATCCTGGCGTCCGCCCTGAAGATTGCTTTCGATCATGACGCCCATGATCCGTTGCTCGCCCTGTTGGAGCTGGGCTGCAATGTCGGCCGCAACCTGTAACTGCTTGAGCGGATCTTTCTGGCTGTTGGCATGACTGGCATCGATCATGACCCGTGCCGCCAAGGCCGCAGCGGAGAGTTCGCGGGTGGCCAAGTCCACATGAGTCGCATCGAAATTGGGGTGCTTGCCGCCGCGCAGAATGACGTGACAGTCTTCGTTGCCATTGGTGGCCACAATGGCAGAATGGCCCGCTTTGGTCACCGACAGGAAATGGTGCGGTTGTTGTGCCGCACGAATGGCATCTACTGCGATGCGTAAATTGCCATCCGTTCCGTTTTTGAAACCCACGGGGCAGGACAGCCCGGAGGCCAGCTCACGGTGGACCTGGCTTTCAGTGGTGCGTGCGCCAATGGCCCCCCAACTGATGAGGTCGGCGAAATATTGCGGGGTGATGAGATCCAGAAACTCGGTACCCGCCGGAACCCCAAGCGCGTTGATATCCAGCAATAAACCGCGGGCGAGGCGCAACCCCTCGTTGATTTGAAAACTTCCATCGAGAAAGGGGTCGTTGATCAGCCCTTTCCAGCCCACGGTGGTGCGCGGCTTTTCAAAATAGACCCGCATGACCAGCAGCAATTCTGCAGCCCATTGGTCTTTCACCTGTTTCAGATGACGTGCGTATTCCAGGGCGGCCTTGGCATCATGAATGGAACAAGGCCCCACAATCACCAGCAAGCGATCATCCGCGCCGTGCAGAATCTGATGAATGCCGTGTCGTGTTTCATGCACCACCGTTGAAGCAGGGGGGGTGAGAGGAAATTCGCGGAGCAAATGAATGGGCGGCAGGAGTTCCTTGATTTCGCGAATGCGCAAATCATCCGTACGCTGAAGGGAAGAAGGAGTCATGGTGTTGGCGCCCTCTGTTGGGAGCGAAGATTCATCATAAAGCCTGCCATTCTACCAAAAGGCGATACTTACCGCTTGCCCGCTTCAGGCTGTTCCACCCACCGTCAGGCCATCGATCCGCAAGGTGGGCTGGCCGACTCCCACTGGGACGCTTTGTCCTTCCTTGCCGCAGGTTCCAACTCCGGGATCTAGATTCATGTCGTGACCAATCATGGAAACCCGGGTCAATACATCCGGACCATTGCCCACCAGGGTGGCTCCTTTCACTGGGCAAACCAGTTTACCCTTTTCGATCAACCAGGCTTCGGCAGCAGAAAACACAAACTTGCCGCTGGTGATGTCCACCTGACCCCCTCCAAAATTGACGGCATAGATTCCCCGATCTACTGAGGACAGGATTTCCTGGGGATCCCGGTCTCCTGCCAGCATGTAGGTGTTGGTCATGCGCGGTAAGGGAATATGCGCAAAGGACTCGCGCCGGCCGTTTCCGGTGAGCGGCATCCCCATCAGGCGGGCATTGAGGCTATCCTGCAGATAGCCCTTGAGAATTCCGTCCTCGATCAGCACCGTGCGCTGGGTAGGATTACCCTCGTCGTCCAGCGTGAGCGAACCCCGTCGATCAGGAATCGTTCCGTCATCCAGCACCGTTACGCCGGCGGCCGCGACCCGTTCCCCTAGGCGCCCGGCAAAGGCGGAAGAACCCTTGCGATTGAAGTCTCCTTCCAGGCCATGTCCAATGGCCTCGTGCAGCAAAATCCCTGGCCAGCCGCTGCCCAGAACCACCGTCATCGGACCGGCCGGGGCAGGCTTTGCCTCCAGGTTGGTCAATGCCTGATGAACCGCTTTCTGGGCGTAATCCTGCAAAACCGCTTCGGTAAAATAGGCGTAGCCAAAGCGCCCGCCGCCACCGGAGGATCCCTGCTCCCGCAATCCGTGCTGCTCGGCGATGACCTGTATGGAAACCCGCACCAGAGGCCGCAAATCTGCACTCAATTGACCATCGCTGCGGGCCACGAGAATGATTTCGTACTCGCCCGCAAGGGAAGCCATGACTTGAGTTACACGCGGGTCCAGGGCGCGGGCGTATCGCTCCAACTGTTCCAGCAAGCGCACTTTGCTGGTGTCTTCCAGGGTTTTCAGGGGATCCTGGGCCAGGTACAGCGCCTGGGGTTGCCGTATGGAGCCCAGCAAGGACTGGTGTCCCTCTTGCCCACTACGCGCAATGGCACGGGTTGCCATTGCGGCCTGCTGCAAGGAAGTCCACTGAATGTCATCAGAATAGGCAAAGGCCGTTTTTTCCCCACTGATGGCGCGCACTCCCACACCCTGTTCGATGTGAAAGGAACCCGATTTGACTACCCCCTCCTCCAGACTCCACCCCTCTGCCCGGCAGTACTGAAAATATAAATCGGCATAATCCACCTGATGGGTCATGATCTGCGCAAAGGTTCGATCCAATGCACTCTGGTCTAGCCCATAGGGCGTCAAGAGCGTGGCTTCTGCCACCGAAAGGGACGAATGGGTCATCGTCAATATCCTGAAATAGCGTGTTGTCGCGTCAAAATGGAATGCTCAGGCCAACTTGCCCGTGCGGGTTTTTTTGGGATCCGGAAGTCCCAGGGTGCGATGACTCAGGGCAGGAAGACTGGCGCGCAACTCCGTTTGATGAATGGGATTGACGCCCGCAATGACAACCCCGGAGCCACGGGGCAACTGGTCCAATACGATGCCCCACGGATCAACGATCATGGATGCACCATGCGTTTCGCGACCATTCATGTGGTACCCACCCTGGGCAGGAGCCACCACATAGGCCAGATTTTCGATGGCACGGGCACGCACCAGGGTTTCCCAATGAGCCCGCCCGGTGGTTTCGGTGAAAGCCGAGGGCACGAAGATCAGGTCCACTTCCCCCATGGCACGATACAACTCCGGAAAACGCAAATCATAACAGATGGACAAGCCGATGCGGCCGAAAGGTGAATCCAGAGTAACGACCTCCGAGCCCGGAACAATGGAACGGGACTCCTCGTAGCGCTCGTTGCCGCGCTGAAAACTGAACAGATGAATTTTGTCGTAACGGGCAACACAGTGGCCCTCCCGATCGATGACCAAGGTGCTATTCCAGATTTTTTGAGGATCGTTGCTCTTGAGAGGAATAGAGCCTCCCACGATCCATAATCCAAACCGGCGCGCCATGCGGGCCAGAAATTCCTGGATTGGCCCTTTACCAAAAGGCTCTGCCACCTTGACCTTGTCGCCCTCCTGCAATCCCATGATGGGAAAGTATTCGGGCAAGCCCACGAGAGAAGCCCCCTGGTCGGCGGCCATGCGCAGCAAGCGCTCGGCCTCTGCCAGGTTGGAACTGACCTGTGGTCCTGAGGCCATCTGGATGGCAGCCACCCGGAAACTGCCAGGCAAGGGCCTGGCTTTACCGAAACCGGAGTCCATTTTGCGTACTGATTTGCCGACTGGTGACGCCATTCTGAAATCCTTCAAAAACTTAGGGGGTCCCTTCATCTGGAAGACGATAGGGTTTGATTTGTGGATCGTCCCAGCTTCCCTCGATACGGTACTCATGGGAGAGAGCGCTATCCAGCGGGTTTTTCAATAATTTCTGGACCAGGTATGTGGCAGCCCCAGCCACCGGTCCGCCCACCAACGTGGTGGCCAAAGACAAGCTGCCACCCACTGCTGGGTCCACGCGCGCCAGCAGGTTTGAAGTTTCCTGGGCCAAGTCGATAGTACCGGTCAACCCCACCTGTGCAGCCGGTCCTGTCATGTCGAAATGGTGCAGGGTCATCATACCGCGATCCATTTCCGCTTTGCTGGTGAGCGTATCGAAGGCAAACCCGTCAGAAAAGATATCATGAAAGTCGAGTGTTACCCTTCGTGGCAAACTTTGCAAACTCAGCAATCCGATCAAGCGCCCCGCCCCACCCGGTTCGATTTTTGAAAACTGCCCGTCATGCCAGTGCAAGTCCAGCATGCCACTCAGTCGGGCCCAGGTAAAGTCCTCTGGGTTGCCGCGCCAGTGCACCTGCCCCTGCAGGTTGCCGTGCCCTCGGGCCATCAGATGAGGATACCCCGAGTCGGCAAACAGTCGACCCAGATCGTTGGACTCCAGTTGAAAATTCAATTGCGTTTCGGGTTGTGGTTGCGCCAACCAGCGGCCGTCTGCCCGCAGGTGTCCGGAGTCTCTGGTCAACTCCAGATGCTGGATATGCCAGATGGCCCCTTCCCGGACTCCGGACAGAGTCAATTTGCCCCAAAAGCGCCCTTGGGTAGAAAATTGGTCCAGCACCAAGTCCAGAGAGGGCATACGCGACTCCTCATCCAGATCGATGGCCGCCTGATCGGTCTGATGGGAACTCGGCGCTCCCGCCGGAATGAACAGCTTGCTCAGATGACCCCGCAGCAATCCCACCCCCGTGGGAATCCAGGTCATCTCTCCTTCCGCCTCGGCCCCCTTCACATGGGCCTGCCACTGCCCCTCATGGACACTGGCCTGCAACTCATGCCGGCCCCAGAGGCGCCCGCCCAGAAGCACGTCCTCCAGCACCAGATTCCAGTGGGTCAGAGGGCCAAACATAGCATCCCCTGTCTCTGCCGCGCGCCCCGTCTCTGCCGCGCTCCCTTCTCCCAGAAGCGTGCGCCATTGATCCAGATTGGCCTGGCGCAGCGTACCCGTGAGAGAAAACCCTTCAAGGTCCATACCCGAACTGCGCTCACCCAGATAGATCTCTCCATGCTGGGCCTTGAGCCCTCCCTTGGGAAGCAGCGCATAAAGGATATGTCCGCCCATCCACTGCCCAAGCTTGGCGTCTACCGTCAGATCGTTTCCCTGCAGCAGGGCAGTACCCTCTAGGGGCAAGGCATCGCGCCGTGTTTTTGCGAAGGGCTGAGGATAATTGATCGCCAGCCCCAATAAGTCGGAGGTCAGCGTGGCCACCGTGTCGCGCCCTCTCTGCTCCAGATGCACCCGATAGGCCGCCTGCCCCTGAAGACGTCTGGCCCCATTGGGACCCACTAGACGCCCCAGGGATCTGGCCGCCACATGCCCCGTCAAATCCGCCTGGAGCCCCCCCTCAGAATCCACAATCTGCACCAATACGGGCTCCTGTAACACCTGGCCCCTACCCTGCAGGCTGGCTTCGGTATGCCCCGCGTGCCAGCGCACATGTCCACTCCAATCCAGAGGACCATCCATCCATTGGGTCAGCGCATAGGAGTAACGGCGCTGGAGGGCCACCGGGGTGGTCTTTCCTGCAAGAGATAGATCCAGGACCCGATCTGCGCCCCGTGTCAGGTGCAAGCGGACCGGTTCACCCAGAAAATTGAGCGTGGAATCCAGATGCAGATCCATGCGCTGGCGCGAAAAGAGCAGCGCGCCCTGCCAGTTCGCCATTCCTGTCACCTCTGCCAGAATGGGATGATGGTAGACTCGGCGCAGTTCGGCCATATTGGCATTACCCTGCAACAACAGATGAATGGCCTGATCATCGCCGGTAAACCATTGCAAGTTGGCCGGCCCCCCCAGAATCGTGGCATTCAGGGCTTGTGCGTTGACGCGCTGATCCGTAAAAACCAGATGCCCTTTCAGTTGGGTCATGGGGGGAATTCCAAGGGCCAGCCCATTCAATCCGGCGTTTAGAAACTCGTAATCTCCTGCCACCCGGGTTGCTTGCGGATGGCTTAAGGGAACCTGCACCGCCAAGGCCAGATGTCCGTTACCGGTCCCCTTGAAATCATCCAGACCATGGTCCAGATAGCCGGCTACTGGGCTATGGGCGATGAAACCCAGGCTTTCCTGCAACGGGGCTTCCACTTCACCCACAATATCCAGGCGCGCATCGTCGGCTTGCAGGTCAGCGATCTGTGCCTGCGCCTTTCGAATCTGCACCCCGTAGGACTGACCCGCAGTGGCAGTCACCGTCAATGCCGCTCCCTTGATCGTCAGCAGGCACTGCACCCCGGTCAGCACGGGCCAATCCGGGTCATAGCGCAATTGGGCCTCGGCGATCTGCGCTTGCACGCGAAAAAACGAAACCGTTGTAAATCACCTTTCACCTCAAACCGGACCTGGGTGCCCTTGCCCCCCAACAAGGCCTGCCTGAGCCACGTGCGCGTATGCTGCGGCACACTGAGAGGAACATAGCGCCATACCGCCTGCGGCGAGGCGCGCGTCAATTCACCGCTCAAGTGGGACTCTCCAGGCCCTGCAGGCCCCAGCGTCAAATCGCCCCCCAGCATACCCGCCAGGTCCTCATTGGACAGGGTCAGTTGCCGGATATGCACCTGAGTTTGAGCGTGACGGTTTTTCCAGGAGGCCTCGGCGGAAAAAGTTTGCAACTGCAGGGGCAGGGCAAAGACCTGGGCAAGATCCAGCACCAGATCCTTGCCCTGGCCCTTGAGTTGCCCGCCCTGCGTGTTGGCCTGCACCTGTCCGGTAAAGTCGCGGATGGCATTCAGGGAATGTCCATAGCGCCCTTGAAAATGCTCAAAATCGCCCTTGAACTGGTAGTCCTCCGGTTGCTCCAGAGGGCCGTTCCAATTGGCTTCGAGGGCTGCAACATGCCCTTTGAGATGAGCGTCCTGTAGCTGTTGGCGCAGCGCCGCTGGCACGGGCAAAGCACCCAGCAGTTCGGCCAGATGATCCAGATACAGCTGATTTAGGGAGAGCAGCCCCCCCGTCTTCTCGAAGATCAGATGCAAATCCAGCGGCGGCGTGAGAAGGGAATGATCCCCGTTTTCCAGGGTCAATTGCCGGGTACTCACCTCCACACCAGTATCCAGCGTACGCAAGGAAATCATCCCGCGCAAACGCTCCAGATTCAGGGGGATCAATGCCGGGTCCAGTTGCCCCTGAACGTGGTGCACATCCAGGTCGGCCTGAACACCCCACTGTTGACCAGGCTCTAAAGTGGCCGTCAATTTGATGTGCCCGTAAGCATGTTGCAGTTGATTCAGGGCGGGAGTCCATGGCTTGAGCGCCGCCAGATCTGCCTGGTAGGCCTCGGCGCTCACTTGCGCGCTCCAGCGCTGGAATTGGCCCAGATCAGAGCCGTAAAAATCCGCTTGCAGGCTGACTGGGGCAGCCAGTTTTTGAGGCGGAGCAAAGGCAAGCACAAGCCCATGGTGCTCCCCCTGATTGCTCAAGGACAACTCGCCCTGGTCCAGCTTCAACAGGGGCGCTTGCAAGGCCTCATCCCGCCAATACAATGTGGCATGGGTGATATGGATATAACCCTGGTGCAGCAGCCAGTCCACAAAAGGGCTAGGGCCGGCCTGGGGCTGAGGAAGAGGGATTCCCGACAAAAAAAACCGCCCTTGGGCATCGCGACCGAGAGTGAGCGTGGGACCGTCGATGAGCAAGGCCTGCAGATCGATGCGTCCCTGGAAAAAACTCAGCAAGGACAGGCGCCCTTCCACCCGATCCAGATGCAAACCCGGGTTGCCCTGCGCATCGTCAATCGTGACCTGTTCCAGTACCACCGTTGGCAACCAGCGAAAACCCACCGAATGCAGGGCGCCAACCTCAATCCGCAAGCCGGTTTGCTGCTGGAAGACGGCCATCAATTGGGCACGGTATTGATCCACATGATGCAGGATCACCCATTGCACCCCCCCCCACCCCAAAGCCATGAGCAGGGCGGCCACCGTCCCACCCCAAAGCAAAGCGCGTCGTGAAAAATGCAGAATATGCCGATAGATCATCATAAGCTGCGGATTATACGGGTTTGTTCCCTGCACCACACGGGCCTGCTGCGCTCGATCCGGTCAGTGCCTGGGCGTGTCTCATCTGGTGAGGCGCGTCGAGTTCCGCTAGAATGGGAGTTTTTGGTGGAGTAATTCACGATGTCCATGTCTGACCGCGATGGGGTGATCTGGTTCGATGGTCGACTGGTGGATTGGCGCAGCGCCAATACCCATCTGTTGACGCATTCCCTGCACTACGGTCTGGCTGTATTTGAAGGGGTGCGTGCGTACGAGACCCCGACAGGAACAGCCATCTTCAGGCTGAAGGAGCATACCGAACGCCTGTTGCGCTCGGCCCATATCCTGCAAATTCCGGTTCCCTTTTCTCTCGACGCGTTGATGCGCGCCCAACAGGAAGCCGTTGTGGGCAACGCCCTAAAATCCTGCTATATCCGTCCCATCATTTACCTCGGTTCGGAAAAAATGGGGGTGTCCCCCAAGGGCGCCAAAACCCATGTGGGCATTGCGGCCTGGCCCTGGGGCGCCTATTTGGGGGAAGCGGCCCTGGAACAAGGCATTCGGGTCAAGACTTCTTCCTACACACGGCATCACCCTAATATCACCCTGTGCAAGGCCAAGGCCAGCGGCAACTACATGAATTCTATTCTGGCCAATAATGAAGCCACTGCCGACGGTTATGACGAGGCTCTGTTGTTAGATCCGGATGGCTTTGTGGCAGAGGGCTCAGGCGAGAACATCTTTATTGTCAAACGCGGCGTATTGCATACCCCAGACCTTTCCAGTGCACTGGAAGGAATCACTCGCGACAGCATCATACAGTTGGCGCAGGAGTTGGGCCTATCGATTCACGAGCGGCGTATTTCGCGAGATGAACTCTACTGCGCCGATGAGGCTTTTTTTACGGGCACCGCCGCCGAGGTCACTCCAATCCGGGAAGTGGATCGGCGCCTCATTGGCAGCGGACAGCGGGGTCCGATTACAGCGCGCTTGCAGGCTGCTTATTTTGACTGCGTTTTGGGGAAAGCGCCCAACCACGCAGACTGGTTGACTTTTGTCGCGCACTGAATCGAGAATGCAGCTTTGAACAGCCTTGGCCTCCCTCAACACTGGCCAGGTTTCGATTGCACATGACTGGGACCCCCGATGACCACTTCTACCGCACTGAATCAAAAAGTCGTTGAGGTTACTGCTCACGACCTTCCTTTGCATTGCCCCCTGCCCAGCGTCAAACTGTGGGACACCCACCCCCGTGTTTTTCTGGATGTGGCCCGAACAGGCTCTGCACAATGCCCATATTGCGGAACGCACTATACCTTAGCAGGCGGCGCTATCCCCGCGGGGCATTGATTCACCTGATGTCTGCCTGCAAGGCGCTGGTGGTGGGGCCCGCCTGGGTGGGGGATGCCGTTCTGGCCCAGCCCCTGCTGGCGGCCTTGCGCCACAATCATCCCGAGGAAGTCCTGCATGTGCTGGCACCACCCTGGACCCATGGGGTGTTGACGCGCATGCCGCAAGTGGCCCAGGTCCTGACCAATCCCTTCGCCCATGGACAATTGGCCCTGGGGCAACGACGGGCCCTGGGGCGACAGCTGGCGCAGGCCGGATACACACGGGCTATGCTGCTGCCCAATTCGTTCAAATCCGCCCTCGTCCCCTGGTTTGCGCAAATTCCCATCCGTACCGGCTACGTGGGAGAAATGCGCGGGTTGCTACTGAATGATGCGCGGGTTCTGGATGCGTCCGCCTACCCTTTGATGGTCGAACGCTTTGCCGCATTGGCTTATCCTGCCACGACGCCCTTACCCAGGCCTTTACCACCGCCCCGTCTGAGCCCCAATCTGGTGGAACAGCGCCATTCCCTGAACCGACTGGAACTGAATTCGGAGGCACCCGTCCTGGTGCTATGCCCGGGTGCTGAATATGGCCCCGCCAAGCAATGGCCTGCCCGGCATTTTGCGGTGTTGGCGCAGCATGGGATCGCTCAGGGTCACCAGGTCTGGATCATGGGTTCGGCCAAAGATCGGGCTATGGGAGATGCCATTCGAGCACTGGCACCCGGCCCAATCTGGAATCTGTGTGGCAAAACCAGATTGTCGGAAGCCGTGGATTTGATGGCCTTAGCGGACTTGGTCGTCAGCAACGACTCGGGATTGATGCATGTGGCCGCTGCGTTGGGGCGCCCCTTAAAAGCGCTGTTTGGCTCCTCCAGTCCGCGCTTTACGCCACCGCTATCCGATCAGGCGCACGTGTTTAGTCTGCACTTGCCCTGCAGCCCCTGTTTCAAGCGTACTTGTCCCTTGGGACACACGAATTGCCTGGAACATCTGCTGCCAGAACAACTGCTAGCGGATTGAACCGCTTCAACTGTTCAAACCCGTAGGCCGCGCCAGCCAACTCTGCCAGTCTGCAGGGGTGTCCACGTCCAGCAGGATTCCGGGATCGTTTACGTCCAGCCAATGAATGGAGTCGGCACACTGCTGCAGCAAGGCACGCGCCCCCTGGTCCCCCTTCAAACGCATCAGCGCCGGGCCAAAGGAACGGGAAAAGCCCACCGGATTACCGCGCTGCCCGCGATACCGACAGGCCACCACAGAAGCACCCGCTTCCAGCGCCACCTTGATCTGCGCCACGGTGTGCGGAGAAACCCCTGGCATATCCGCTAAGGCAATGATCCATCCGTGCGCCTGCTCGCAGGCCGCAAGACCACAACGCAGCGAGCGGGACAAGCCGCCTGAGTCCTCGGAAGCATCTGGGTTCTGGGGCGTTGAAGGCACCTGCACCACCTGAAAACCTGCCACCTGATACAGCGCGCACAGCCCTGGGGCGTGCTCAGCCACCACAGCCACTTTGCAGGACAGGCCCTGCAAGGCACGAGCGGACAAGGAGGCCAGCGCTGTTCCTGTGGCATCGGTCTGGAGCAGCTTGTTGGCGCCAAAACGCGTGCCATGCCCTGCGGCCAGCAAAATGGCACAAATCACAGAAAGAGGGCCCCACAGGCCATGGCAACCTCAGCAGGAATGGCGTTCGACTAGGTGACGATCATGCCGTAGCGCAATCAATTCCGCAAGAATGGCGATGGCGATTTCCGGGGGCGTCCGGCTTCCGATGGGAAGCCCCACGGGGCCTCGCAAACGCCCAATCTGTGCGGGCGTCAGGTCAAACAAGGTCAGACGCTCACGGCGTTTGGCCTGCGTTTGTTTCGATCCGATTGCGCCCACGTAAAATGCGTCCGATTTGAGCGCTTCCAGCAGGGCCAGATCATCCTGCTTGAGATCATGGGCCACGGCCACGATGGCCGTGTGCGCATCAGGCCGGTGCTGGATGATAAAATCGTCGGGCATGTGGGTGCTGAGTCCACAGGTTTCCGCCCTCCAGGAGCGCTGGAACTCTGGCCGAGGGTCGCACACGCTGATGTCATAATCCAGGGTTTTTGCCAACTCCACCAGATAGCGGGTGATTTCCCCTGCACCAATGATCAAGAGGCGCCAACGGGGGCCATACCGCATCCGTAACCGGTGGGGCGAAACCTGCAACAGGTCGGAGAATCCGGCATCACTGTGCCATCCAGCAACCGTCTCCTCCAGGGTGACCTGACCCGTGGCCAAGTCTAGAGTACGGATGACGCAGCGCCCCTGGCGCAAATAGTGAAGCAGCTCCAGCAAGGGCTGTACCTCCTGAAGTGGCTCAAGAACCAGTGCCATCCGGCCCCCACAGGGCAATCCAAACTGTCGGGCCTGATCGGCGCTGACACCATATTCAAGGATTTCCGGTTTGCCTGGAAATTGTTGGTGCACGCGCTGCAACAAATCGGTTTCAATACACCCCCCTGACAGGGAGCCCACAAATAATCCGTCCTGGCGAATCGCCAGCAGGGAACCCACAGGCCGTGGAGAAGAGCCCCAAGTCTGGACCAATGTGACCAGAAGCACTGGAAAACGGTCCTGCAACCAGCTTTGG
>JAJZHV010000008.1 GCA_021804345.1 Pseudomonadota bacterium
CGCCGCTTCTGCGATGGGCATCGACACGCGCAACCTCAAGCTGCTGGCGTTTGCGATGGGAGCCATGTTTGGCGGCGCATCGGGCGCGCTGTTCGCAGGTTTCCAGGGTTTTGTCAGCCCGGAAAGCTTTACCCTGCAGGAGTCGGTGATGGTGCTGTGCATGGTGGTGCTGGGAGGCATGGGCAACATCGCCGGCGTCATCCTGGGGGCCCTTCTGCTTTCCGTGCTGCCCGAAGCTTTGCGGGCAGCCGGAGGACTGCAACAGGCCTGGCTGGGGCGGGTGTGGGTGGACCCCTCCAACTTGCGGCTACTCCTGTTTGGTGTGGCGCTGGTCCTGATGATGCTGTTGCGTCCCGAGGGCCTGTGGCCAGCCCGGGCCCGCCAGCGGGAGCTGCACGGTGAGTGAGCTGCTGCGGGCCGAGGGCATTGACAAGCACTTTGGGGGCCTGCAGGCCCTCAAGGGGGTATCCCTATGCCTGGAGCAGGACTCCATTTGTGGCTTGATTGGCCCCAACGGCGCAGGAAAAACCACCTTCTTCAATGTCCTGACGGGTATTTATCGCCCCGATGCGGGCCTGGTGCACTTTGCCGGCGCGCCCTTGCCCGCAGGCGTTCCCCATGCGGTGGCCGCACGCGGCATTGCGCGTACGTTTCAGAATATTCGCCTGTTTCCCAGCATGAGCGTGCTAGAAAACGTCATGGTGGGGCGCCATGTGCGCACCCGGGCCGGGGTGCTGGGTGCGGTGTTCAAAACGGCTGCCACGTGTCGCGAAGAGCGGGACATTGCCCGTCATTCCCGTGACCTGCTGGCCTATGTGGGCATCGAGGCGCATGCCGGGCGCATTGCCAGTACCTTGTCCTATGGGGATCAACGGCGCCTGGAAATCGCCCGCGCCCTGGCCACCGAGCCCCGTTTGCTGGCTCTGGATGAGCCCGCTGCGGGCATGAACGGCAGTGAACGGCGGGCCCTGGCCGCCCTCATTCAACGCATTCGTGGCGATGGGACGGCTGTCCTGTTGATCGAGCACGATGTAAAATGGGTGATGCAGTTGTGCGATCAAATTACCGTGCTGGATTATGGCGAATGCATTGCCGTGGGTACGCCGGCCCAGATCCAGAAAAACCCTCGGGTGATCGAGGCCTATCTGGGGACGAGTGCCGCATGAGGCCTGGGCAAAGCTCCGCAGCGCAGGAAGAGGCCCTGCTCCAGGTGACCGGACTGGCGGTGCATTACGGTGGCATCCGGGCGGTGCAGGCGCTGGATCTGGCAGTGTACCCGGGGGAGCGAGTCACCCTGATCGGCGCCAATGGGGCCGGCAAAAGCAGCACCCTCAAGGCCTTGGCGGGTCTGGTGGCGCCCTTTCGGGGCAGCATCCGGTTTTGCGGGCGCGATCTGGGGGCTGTGCCCGCTTGGCAGCGCCCCGCCTTGGGGTTGTGTCTGGTGCCAGAGGGGCGCGGAGTGTTTGCGCGTCTGGGTATCGAGGAAAACCTGCTCATGGGGGCCTACCATCGGCGCCTGCGCCCTGCTCAATGGCAGGAGGAGTTGGCCCTTGTCTATCACTGGTTTCCCCGGTTATACGAACGTCGCACCCAGGCGGCAGGAACCCTGTCGGGGGGCGAACAGCAAATGCTGGCCATGGGCCGGGCTTTGCTCTCCAAACCACGCCTGCTGATGCTTGACGAGCCTAGCATGGGGCTGGCACCGCTCATGGTGGACAAGATCTTTGCGGTCATCCGTCAAATCGTGGCCTCGGGGGTCAGCCTGCTGCTGGTGGAACAAAATGCACGGCTGGCCTTGGAACTGTGCGATCGGGCCTATGTGCTGGAGTCCGGGTCGGTGGTGTTGACGGATCAGGCCCAGCGTTGTTTGCATCATCCGCAAGTGCGTGAGGCGTATTTAGGAAATGATGGTGCTTAAGCGCGGCCGTTTTTTTTCCTTGCGCCGGGGTGTGCTGCTCGGCCTGTGGCTGGCCTTGTGCGGATGTGCCGGTTCCCCCACGGGGTCGCCCTCCTCACGGGCCCTGGCGCCCCAGGATCTGGCCCCGGGGGCGGCGGTGGCTCAGGCCATGCCCATTCCCTGGCCCACAGACCACTGGTGGGAAGCCTATCACGACCCCCAGTTGAACGCCCTAATCACCCAGACCTTAGCCTCCAGTCCCACCCTGCGCGCGGCGCAGGATCGCGCCCTGCTGGCCCAGCGCCAAGCGGATGTGGCGCACGCCGGACTGTTGCCCAATAGCGCGCTGGATGTGTCGGTGCAACGGGACCGTTTCACGGCCCTGCAATTCATTCCACCGCCCTGGGGGGGCAGCACCTATTGGAACAATACCGCTCAGATCTCCCTGAACTATGATCTGGACCTGTGGGGGCGGCAGGAAAAAATCTGGCAGGCGGCCCTGGACGAAACCCAGGCGGCCCTGGCCCGGTCCCAGCAGGCGCGTCTGGAACTGGTGACGGCGGTGGTGCGCAACTATGTGCAGTTGGCTTTGGTCACGCACTTGCAGGCGACGGCCCAGGAGCGCCTGGGGCAGTTGACACAACGGGCTCAGTTGGCACGCCGCGGTTACGCCGCTGGCATCGAGACTGGGCAGAACGCCAACGAATTGGAAACCGCCCTGCCTGGGGCTCAAGCCCAACTGGAGACGTTGCAAACCCGCAAAACGGTCCTGCAGCATCAAATTGCGCTGCTCAGCGGAGCCGCGCCTGCCTCGGGCGAATCCCTGCAGGACCCGCAATTGGCCCTGGAGGCGGTTCCTGGTCTGCCCACGCGCCTGCCAGCCCATCTGGTGGGGCGGCGCCCGGATCTGGTGGCCCTGCGCTGGGCCGTGGAAGCATCCCGCAGCCGGATTGCCAGCGCCCGCGCGGCGTTTTATCCAGACATCAATCTCATGGCCTTTGTGGGCTACCAGGCCATCGGCTTTGGGCAATGGTTCAGCAATGCCGGCTCCATGGCCGGATTCGGCCCCGCGCTCGATTTGCCGCTGTTTGACGGGGGCCAGCGCCAGTCCCTGTTTGCCGCCAGCCAGGAGGCCTATGACCTGGAAGTGGAGACCTGGAATCAGGCGGTCTTGAGCGCCTTGCAGGAGGTATCGGAGCAACTGTTGTGGTTGCAATCCAACGCGCAACAGCAGGTCCTGCAGGAACAGGCCCTGGCGCAGGCCAGCGCCACGGCGCAAATGGCCGAGCGCCGTTTTCAGGCGGGATTGGGTGATTTGCCCCCAGTGATCACCGCCCGGCTGCAGCGTTTGCAGCAGCAGGAGGCGCTGCTGCACATCCAGGCGGCGCGTCAGGACAGTTATGCCGGGTTGGTGCGGGCTTTGGGTGGCGGCATACTGGACGAGCGGGCCGAGCACTGATGCCGCCCGCTGCCTTCTCCGGGGTCGGCAACCCCCGTTTTCTGGTTCCCCTTCGGGCGGCTTGGCGCGACTGGTTGGCGCAGGATGCCGCCGTGCTGAGCTACGTCTTCAAGGTCTGGCTGGCGGCGGTGCTGGCGCTGTGGATTTCCTTGCGCTTTGATCTGGCACAGCCCCGCACGGCCATGATGACGGTGGTGATTGTGATGCAGTCCGCGCGTTCGGGCATGGTCTTTGCCAAGAGCTTCTATCGTTTCGTGGGCACCGTGGTGGGCATTCTGGTCTCTTTGCTGCTCGTGGCCCTGTTTGCCCAGGAGCGCTTTTTGTTCCTGTTGGCCATGGCCCTGTGGATTGGGTTTTGTACCGCGGGATCCATGGTCTTTCGCAATCACCAATCCTATGGATTTGTGCTGGCAGGCTATACCCTCTGCATCGTCGGGCTGCCGGCCACCGTATCCCCAGAACTGACCTTCACCATTGCCATGACGCGCATTTCGGAGATCCTGATTGGATTATCCTGTGCCACCCTGGTGAGTGACCTGGTATTTTCGCAACGCCTGTGGGTCGTGATTCAGGAAGCTGTGCGGCGCCGGTTTAAGGATTTTTCCGATTTGTTGCGCCTGGTGGCCCATCCGGCAGCAGCCCCTGTGGATCTGTTGCCGGCACTGGTGCGCTTTGCCAGTGACATTTTTACGCTGGAATCCTTTCGTTCCGCCGCCGTGATGGAAAACGACCGGTCACGTACGCAACGCTTACGGCTGAGCTTGCTCAATGGGGAGTTCATGACCGTATCCACCACCTTCCATGCCTTGCATGCCTTGATGCAGCGGCAACGGCGTGGGGGGCATGAGCGGGTTAAAGACGCCCTGTTGGATCTGTACCAACCCCTGGGAGATGTTTTTACAGTGCAGGGGCGCAGCGCCGCCAACGAAACGGAGGCGCAGATCGTGGCACAGGGCGTGCGCCGCTATCGGGAAGATTTTCAGCCTCTGGCCGCCAGGGCGGGGGCTGACCTGCCGGGCCAGTTGACGCGCGAAGAACTGCTGGACTTTGAAACCGGCGTGGATCTGATCGAGCGTTTTGCCGAGGAACTGCAAGCCTACACCAACACGTATGTGGCCATCGGCTCGGGGCATCACCCCCTGCAGGAGGACTTGGCGCTGGATACACCCCTGGAGCTTTCGCTGCGTTTTGACCGGCTTGCGGTGGTGCTGGCCGGACTGCGCGGTGCCCTGACCTTGACGGTGTTGGCCACCCTGTGGATTCTCA
Source organism: Pseudomonadota bacterium (assembly GCA_021804345.1). Lineage (GTDB taxonomy): Bacteria > Pseudomonadota > Gammaproteobacteria > Burkholderiales > Ferrovaceae > JAJZHV01. The sequence continues at coordinate 4,623 of JAJZHV010000008.1, forward strand.
CGGACTGGCCCTCGGGAATCGAGGCCATCGTGTTGGGTGTGGTAACCAGCACCCTGTTTGCCACCGCGCCGGCGCCCACCCAGGTGATCAAGCAGTTTGTGGCCGGAGCGCTGCTGGCCAGCGTGATGCTGTATGCGGTCAATTTCCTGTGGCTGGACCAGGCTCAAAACTGGGTGACCCTGGCCCTGGTGCTGTCCCCGGTCATCCTGTTTGCGGCCTGGTTGAGCACCTTTGCGCGCATTGCCGTGTTTGGCGGGAGCGCCCTGATCGTGTTTTTCTCCCACGTGGGTTTTGGCACCGGCTATACGGCAGATCCCGAAACCTACCTCAACGAATCCTTGGCGGATGTGCTGGCCATTCTGACTTCGGGGGTCATGTATGGGCTGATCGATTTGTCCAATAGTGGCTGGATGCGCCGGCGCACGGCCACGGCCCTGCGCGCCCTGGTGGCGGATGCCTGCCGCAATCCAGTGGTTCCGCGTCGGGCGCAACTGGAAAATGCCGCACGCGATCTGGTGCAACGTCTGGGCAGTGCCCAGCGCCTGGCCGATGCAGGGGACCGGGAAGTGGCGCAATGGCTGCTTTCCACCTTGGAGACAGGGCATGCGGTGCTTGCCCTGCGCCAGCAGATGGCGTTGCTGACCCGGGAAGAACCCTGGCTGCAGTTGTGCCTGTTGCGCCTGGCCGATTTGTACGAAGCCCCCGGGGGTACGCGGCGCGCGGCGACTCTGAAGGCTCTGGAGGAGGCAACAGAACGTTTGGAGCAGCCTCAGTTGCGCGCCCAACATACCCTGACCCAGGTCCGTGCCCTGCGCACCAGCCTGCACTTTTTGCGCGGTGTGGTGCTGGATGAGGTCTCCGTATTGGCTTCGGTGGCCCCGCTAGAGGCGCTGCAACCCGCATGATCCCGCGCGAAATCGATCTTTTCGAGGCCCTGGTCCCCACCCTGCTGTTTGCTTTTGTGCTGGCAGCCTTGCTGTTGCTGTTACTGGACTGGGTTTTGGTGCGCTACCGGTTGTATCGCTATTTGTGGTATCCGGCGCTGTTTCGCCTGGCCCTGTTCATTGTGCTGTTTTCCCTCTGCGGGCTATGGATTTATTGATTGTGGGGCTGTTCTCATGAAAATTTCTGTCAAGCGACTGATTCGGGTCGCCATCACGCTGCTATTACTGGGGGCCGCCCTGGTTTTGGGAAACCGGCTTTGGGTGCGCTACATGGATCTGCCCTGGACCCGGGACGGCCGGGTGCGGGCGGATGTGGTGGCCATTGCCCCTGATGTGTCGGGCCTAGTGACGACGGTATCGGTGCAGGACAACCAGTTGGTCCATCAGGGCGATGTCCTGTTTCGGATTGATGAATCCCATTACCGGCAAGCCTTGCAGTTGGCCGAGGCCCAGGTGGAACAACGCCGGGTGCAGTGGGAAATGAAGCGCGATCAGGCGGCCCGGCGAGCCCCCCTGGATGATCAGGTGGTGTCCCGGGAAAACCGCTCGGATGCCGTGCTGCTGGCAGCTAGTGCCCAGGCCGATTACCAGGCGGCGTTGGTGCAGCGGGATCAGGCTCGGTTGAATCTGGAGCGCACGGTGGTGCGCGCGCCCTCCGATGGCTGGGTAAGCAATCTCCTGATTCGCCCCGGAGATTTTGCACGCATTGGCGAGGCGCGTTTGGCTTTGGTGGATCAGCATTCCTTCTGGGTGTACGGCTATTTTGAGGAACATAAGTTGGCCTTGATTCATGTGGGAGATCCAGCCGAAATGCGTCTATTGGGCAGCCAGCAAGTGCTGCGCGGACATGTGGACAGCATTGCCCACGGGATTACGGATCGGGATAATCCCGTGGAGTCGCGCCTGCTGGCCAATGTCAACCCCAGTTTCAACTGGGTGCGTTTGGCGCAGCGTATTCCGGTGCGCATCCGGCTGGATGCCTTGCCCTCTGGGTACCTACTTGTGGCGGGAATGACCTGTACGGTGGTGATCAATCCGGGTCGTTCCCAGTCGCAGTGAGCCTTCTGGACCCACCCGGCCACTGCGCCCAGGTATTGACACTTCATTCATCGATTGACTTTAAAAGAGCGACTCGCCCATGTTTCCTTCCTTTACCTCCCATCGGATCACCCTGGATACCATCGAGATTGCTGCCTGGATTGGTGGCCAGGGCCCTGCGCTCCTGCTGCTGCATGGCCATCCACAAACCCATGTGATCTGGCATCAACTGGCCGAGCCTCTGGCGCAACACTACACCGTGGTCATGACGGACCTGCGCGGTTACGGCGCTTCTTCCAAACCTCCGGGTTTGCCGGACCACTCCAATTACAGCAAGCGCGCCATGGCAGCCGATCAACTGGCCGTGATGCGGTACTTTGGTTTTGAGCGTTTTCTGGTCTGTGCTCATGACCGTGGAGCTCGGGTCACGCACCGCCTGTGCATGGACGCTCCACACGCCGTGCAAAAGGCCCTGTTGCTGGATATTGCTCCCACCCTGCACATGTACCAAAACACGGGACGTGACTTTGCCACGGCTTATTTCCACTGGTTTTTTCTGATTCAACCCGCGCCCTTTCCGGAACGGCTCATTGAGGCCGATCCCGATGCCTACGTGGATGCGGTCATGGGAAACCGCCACGCTGGCCTGTCCGCCTTTACCCCCGAGGCCCAGGAAGCCTATCGCAGCGCCCTGCGCGCGCCTGGTGCGGTTCATGCCCTGTGCGAGGATTACCGAGCGGCGGCCAGTATCGATCTGGAGCATGACGCCGAAGATCGGCGGCTGCAACGCCGTGTGGAATGTCCGCTGCGGATTTTATGGGGGGAACGCGGCATCATCGGACGGTTGTTCGACCCCCTGGGCGCCTGGCAGGCCGTGGCTCGTGAGGTGAGTGGGCATGCCCTGCCCTGTGGGCATTATGTGCCAGAGGAACAACCCGAAGCGCTGTTAGAAGAAATCCTGCTGTTTTTGCGTTAAACCGGCGCGCCAGGCAGTGTCAGAAAGTTGTGCAACAGGGCATGACCCTGTTCGGTCAGGATGGATTCGGGATGAAACTGCACCCCTTCTACCACCAGGGTTTTATGCCGTAGTCCCATGATTTCACCATCGGTAGTCCAGGCCGTTACCTCCAGACAATCCGGCAGGTTGTCGCGGCGCACTGCCAGGGAGTGATAACGGGTGGCCAGAAACGGGCTGGGCAGATCCCGAAATACCCCCTGCTGGGTATGAAACACGGGCGAAACCTTGCCATGCATCAATTCCCGGGCATGAATGACCTCGCCCCCAAAGGCTTCGCCAATGGCCTGATGCCCCAAACAGACGCCCAGAATGGGCGCGCGACCCGCCCAGGCGCGAATTAAGGCCACCGAAATGCCCGCTTCGCGCGGGCTACAGGGGCCTGGAGAAATCACGATGCGCTGCGGCGCCAGGGTATCTACCTCTTCCAGTGTGATCTGGTCATTACGCCGCACTTCCACCGTTTCTCCCAGTTCGCCAAAATATTGCACCAGGTTGTAGGTGAAGGAATCGTAGTTATCGATCATTAGTAGCATGGCTAATCTATCCTGTTGATTCTTCTATGCGATGCCGACAGCTACTAGGGAATTAGTCCGGTTCCTTGTCCTGTTTTTTCGTCGCTTGAAGACCGTGCCAATACTCGACACTAGGGGAAAAACGTATTATCGCTTGCATGCTGAAGCTGCTCAAGTTCGATGACAAAGGAACGTGCTTCAAGCGATCAGGTTGCCGAGCACTGTTAAGGCTACTCATTTCCGGCTGGCAAGCCCACCAACAACATCAAAGCCGGAATCAATGGCGGCCTTCTCCAGTTGGGCCAGTGTCAGCAGCTTCAATTCCGAGAGCATGCGCCCCCCGGCTCTGTTGAACACACCTTGACTTCCGCCGATGAGACGACCATAATTTGGTCATCTCATCTGCCAAAGGCAGAAGGAGTTGGGCCGACGCCACGTGCGCCGGCTTTTTAATTTCTGCGCGCATCTAAACCCGCCCCTCATATTTTTTCCGTAGTTTCCGGCGGGTATTTTCGTAATCGACGTAGTACGCCGTTATCAGCCGGCGCTGCCCGTTCGGGTACTTCTTCATCACGATCAAATAGTCGAAATCCTTGAGCCAGACGTACGTGTGGATGCTTTTGTCGCCTTCCGCATAGTCCCAATCCAGAATTTCTGGCTGGCCCATGTTGTCCATCATAGGCCGTGCCCACGGCAATCTCTCAGAGCGACGGAAATCCGGGAGGCGCGCGCCACTTGCCTTGTCGTCCCGCTCTACCAAGTGCCAGAAGATGTTTTCTTTGCCGCGATCCTTTTCCGGGAAGAACCATACGCCGTGTCCTCGATAACTCGCCGGGTTATCGACGAAGTCGCGGCGGAAAATTGCATAAAGCGCTTCCATCACCGCTTCAGACCAAGGCGACATCGGAAATATTACAGGCAGCCATGTCGGATGTGCGGCCATGTCATTCCTGCCTTGGACGGAAAAGGAAAATATTGAGCTTCTGCTCTCGTAACGAGGTCGCCTGCAAGAGCGACCGTCCCCAACGGGTTTCGAGATGCTTGATCACCTGCATTTTGGCGGGATTTCCGGATAGCCCTCGATGTCGATAGGCCAGTGCCCCGGTCAGAAAGTCGGCCACCTGCATCAGCTCAGATTCATGAGAGTGAATGTTCTGGATATGACCAATCATGTCGCTGGTGAAGTCATACACGTTATTGCACAGCACCTCTTTAAGTTTCTTGAGTTTGAGGCGGCTTCTGGTGTCCTTGACATCCAGATATATCGCATACTGGCTATCGGGGCTCAATATTTTATTCAGTAGCGAGAACTGCATTTTGTAATAAAAGACGTCGTGATCACCCTGATTGAATGACGCATGATCAAGATTCTGCTTGTCCAGCACAACCAGGCCACGAAAATGCAGCGGCTGCTCGGCTAAAAACCAGTCGACCAGCTCCAGGTAGAACGGAAGACGTGCCGCTGAAATTTTTGACCACTTGAGTTCGCCGCGTGCGCGATGACGACTCTTGATGTCCCTGAGTTCGGTGGCCAGCCGGTGCGCCTCGTCCTTGGGGCACCAAGTTGCACCAAAAGCCATGATGGGCTGCCCGTCGTGCTCCAAGTGGCACGACTCATCGCAATAAACATTGTAAATTCTTGGGGTGGTTTCTTGGTTCATCTGATTATTCCTTCGGACCGTGCTGCATGAAGTCTCCCACCGCTAAAGCGCCAAAGGTCTTGTAGCGGGGGTTTCCAAGGTCAACGACCAGAGCGCAGGCGTGTTACCACGACCACGGCTTACCTCGGTCTCAATTGGCGTATATTCGGAGCCTCCCGCCCCTACCTTGATACGTGTGATCCTGCACCGCCTCGATTCTTTTTGAACACATTTCCCGGACAGCAGTTGTTTTACACCGCGCATGGTGATCACCTTCGCCGCGTTGTGATCTGCATGGTCGGTGTTCCCGCAGCTTGAGCAGACGAATTCGGCTTGCGAAAGTCGATTGTCCTGGTGAACGTGGCCGCATGCGGCACATTCCTGCGATGAATAGAACGGCGGCACTTCGATAACCAGCTTGCCTTGACGGCGAGCCTTGTACTGCAAATACACTTTTGTCTGTCCCCAGGTGGACGCCAGAATGGCTTTGTTAAGGCCAGACTTCGCGGCAGCGCCGTTCCTGATCCAGTGGCCTTGCCCATCCTGTTTGGGCTTGGTTCTCCGGGTCATGTTCTGGACTTTTAGCGCCTCGAACACATACAGCTTATAGCGTGAATCAGCGGCTAACGTGTGGCTGGTTTTGTGGGCAACATCCCGGCGCACATCGGCACCGTAGCGTTGATACCGCGCAACACGGTGCTCCGCGTTGACCCAGCCTGCCGACCCCTTGGTACGGCGTGCCTGACGGCGCTGCCAGCGTTTCTTATGGCGTTCTTGGACGCGCAACCGCTTCTCCTGCACTTCCGAGGTGAGCCACACCGATTGCTTGCCTTGCCGTCGATGAATCACCGGGCGTCCGCCTAGCTTGGAGAAATACCGGCTGTAGGCTTGTTTCCACAACACTGCACCGTTGTGCAGCAGGACGCTTGGCAGCTCGGAAAGCCAGGGCGTGAGGTCGGTTTTGAACTGGCTGTATTGCTGGTCTATCGGGGCGTGCTGCCCGGCGTGCTGCAAGGACTTCCTATGCTTCCTGACAACAGCGGATTGATCGCAGCAGCCATTCTTTCTGTGGGAGTATGGGTGCCCACTATTCGGTGTCACTGTAGGTTTCCTCGTAAAGATCGCGGATCGACTTTCCCTCGTAAGTCCAATGCGGTCCAGGCTGAACGCTGTAATCGAGGCCGAGTAATCGTGACTGAACTCCTGCTTGGCGTCGTACCGGAAGACGATGCGGTGTTTCTCGAATAGGCGACTCAGCGCCTGCAGATCTTGTCTTCGCTCATGGGGTGGCATGGGCTCCGAAAAGATGGTGGATGGTTGTCCAGAATACGCCGAAACTGCCATCCGCATTACGAGCCAAATAGCCTGCCACAAAGTTCTTGAACTCTGCCTCGCCTAGCGTCTCGTCCACAAAAGGTGCTATTGCGTTCTTGCGCAGATCATACAGCTTAGGGATGTCCAGCCCAAGTTTCCGGATCGTGGCCTCAGCGCCGCTATCATCAGCCATAGATGGGTAAATGAGTCCATCACCCGTGAAGCGAAAACGTTCATCGCAATCTGCGGACAATGGCGAAACCAGCAGGGCCTCATCAAACCAGCCATTTTTCAGGTTCCCGCAGTGGCGGGGGTCGCCCTTGGGAATCTTGTTCTGGCAGGAGCAAAGCAGATTGTCGTAGTCGAGTGGGTCACAAAGAGGATCGTTCTGCGGCCTGAAATGCTCGATGTGGGAATCTTCATCCGTCAGCCGTCGCTCACAATAACAGCACAGGAAACCTTGCTCGGTCATCAATGCACGCTTGACTGCCTGCTTTTCCGTGCCGCGCAAATCATCATAGGTAGGCTTCCAGTCGGCGTTGGCCTCGGCTTTCCAGTCTCGAAACGCTTGTGGCTCTGCCTGCTTGGTGATGTGCTTCATTTGCCGATGATCTCCTTGCGGCGAATTAGTACATCGGCACGGACGAGATCCGGATCATCGCCGATGGATTTCCTCAGGCTTTCGATTTTGCCTCGCGCCTCCTGAAGGCTCCCATTGTCGATGGCCAGAAAAATATCCCGAAGGCTAGTTTCCACCTCATCCGGCCTCGTGGTCGCCAACCCCATCAGATCTTCCAGCACCCGGTCGATATTTTTGCCGAAGGATTCTCGCGGTTGCTCCGCGCGAATGCCTTGTGTGGTCTGCTCCAGTAGATACAGCGACTCCGGGTGCACATGCGTAATGACGTGCGGTGAATGCGTAGATACAATGAACTGGCAGTTCGGGAAAACCTCAAGAAGCTTAGGAACCACCAAGCGCTGCCACTTCGGGTGTAGGTGAAGATCGATTTCGTCGATCATCACAATCCCATGTCCCATTAATGGATTGTCCAGGGTCGGATTCGCGATGGACAGCCGACGGGCCATATCGCCGATCAAGGCAATCATGCACTTCTCGCCGTCGGAGAGCTGATTGACAGACAAGCGCTGCCCCTGCTTTTCAACCTCCATACGCAGGGGATTGCGCCGAACAGTCAGATTCTTGAACTCCGGCAAGAAACTGCTCAAAGCATGGCGAACCACCTCTAGCTGCCGGTCCGGAAAGCTGAAGCCTTCGGGTTTGATCAACTCATCAAGGTATTTGTGGTTCTCGTTCTCAAGATCTTCCCGCTCACGAAACCATTCAAAAAAGGTACGAAAATTTGCTCCGGCTGTCAGTGCGTCGTCGTAGGTCGTCAGCAGGGTGAAGCGATGCCTTTCCCTGATGCGCAAGGGTATATCCAGCACCGCCCGATTAACCGGGTAGTAAGCAAACAACGGAAGATCAAAACGCTCCGACGTTTCGCTGATCTGGCTCTGTACGTACCGGGCGTATTCGGAAAGCTGATTGAAGCTGCTCTTGTCCTCGGCTGCATGGCCCGCACGGCTCTTCGAGAGTTTCCACTCCACCACACCTGACTTGGTCCGGCAGGTCAGCTCAATAGCCGCTGTCGATTTACCGTTGGTAATTTCCGCTTCATCAATCGGGCGGCCTGAGGAACCAGAATGCCGAATGCGATTTGCCGCCCAGGACAAGGCCAACGCCAACGCATCAAGCACCGTCGATTTGCCGGCGCCATTTACGCCAACGAATACGTTCAGCCGTTTATTAAGGGCGAGTGACAGGTCCACCGCACCGCGAAAGCATGTCAGTTTCAGTGCATCAATTTTCATGTTGTTCTCCATCCACCAGTGCTGAATATTGTGAAGCCAAGGACTCCACCATATTCAGCAGTCAAAATCTTTGAGACGCCGTCCCGTCGGCGCCGAGCTTGGTGTAGTTGACCTTCACACCATCATCCAGATCCAGCGGAATCTGTCGCTTGGCCAGCGGGTAGAGCAAGTCACGCTCATAGTCGAGTCAGCGGTGGGATACGTCACCACCAAACCTTCACGAATGACGCGAACCCACCCATGCAGGACACATCCGCTCACTGATTCAGGCAGCCAATTCAAGACCTAGGCCACAGAAAATCCCATACCTGCTACGCACCGCCATGAAGCATCGGTCATCAAACACCATGATCAGTACTACAATACCCATTGGAATTTCAAACTGCTGCTATATGGGAAATTCAGACTGCTGGTGACATATCCTGTTGATTCTTCTATGCGATGCCGACAGCTACTAGGGAATTAGTCCGGTTCCTTGTCCTGTTTTTTCGTCGCTTGAAGAGTGTGCAAACTGTGGGCACTGGAAAGTCAGCATTATCGCCCGCGGCAGGGGAGTGCTCAAGCGAGATATGCTTTGACCTACTATGCTTCCTGACAACAGCGGATTGATCGCAGCAGCCATTCTTTCTGTGGGA
>JAJZHV010000165.1 GCA_021804345.1 Pseudomonadota bacterium
TCCTGCAAGGCCGAGCAGGAAACTTGCCGGCAGTGACTGGAGCGCGGCACCGGGTGCCCTTGGGCGCCATTTATCCGGCTAGCGCGCACCGCGACTAACGGAGTTAGGGCTTGCGGCGCGCGCGTGGATGGGCTGCATCGTACACCTGGGCAAGATGTTGAAAATCTAGATGGGTATACACCTGTGTGGATACGATACTGGCATGCCCCATCATTTCCTGGACCGCGCGCAGGTCGCCGCTGGATTGTAACAGGTGCGAGGCAAAGGAATGGCGCAGGACGTGGGGATGCACGCCATCTTCCAGCCCCAGCTGGCGGGCACGTAGTGCGACCCGCGTCTGGATACTGCGTGCACGCAGTGGCTTGCCCTGTGCGGTGACAAACAGTTGCTCGCAGTTGCTGCGTTGCGCGGGAATCAACCGTACCTGTTGCCACAGCGCCAAGGCTTCCCAGGCTTTGCGTCCTACGGGCACGATTCTCACCTTGGATCCTTTGCCCAGAACGCGAACGGTCCCTTCGGCGGGTTCAAGGTCTTTCAACTTCAAACCAGCCAACTCGGCTAGGCGCAACCCGGAGGAGTAAAACAATTCCAGCAGGGCATGATCCCGGACCGCTAAAAAACTTGCACCCAAGGGTTGCATGAGCCGTTGGGCCCGGTCGGGACTTAAGGCGTGGGGTAAGGTTTTGGGAGATTTGGGTGCGCGAATGGCGCTGCAGGGATTGTGCGCAAGGACCTGGCGGGCAACCAGATAACTGAAAAAACCACGCCAGGCTGACAGCATGCGACCCAAGGAACGTCCGGATAAGCCCCCTCCGTGAAGTTGTCCCACGCAGCGCCGCAAATGCTGCGGGCTTAGCGCGCTGAGCGGGGTTTGCTCGCACAGGGTCAACAGGGGGAGCAAATCTCGCGCATAACTGCTGACGGTCAGGGGCGACAGGCGTCGCTCGCTGCGACATTGCTCCAGAAAGGCCTGAGCCAGGGCAGAAGGGGAAGGGAGCGCAGCGGGCTTCAACGGGGAATCAAAGCGGGTGCTGGGCCAGACCCCAGGCGGTCAAGGCGATTAGTTCGGCCATGCGGGTCAGGTAGAAAGCGCCCATGTCTGGGGTAAAACGGGTGGGGTTAGTGGCCCCCAGCAGCAGCGCACCGAAAAGCCCTGCGGGGCCGCGTAAGGGCAACAGGGCAAAGGATCGTAGGGGCTCGCTACCGGGTTCACACCAAGCCAGTACATCCGCCGGCGGCGCAGGGCCCCGATAGGGCGCATTCCATTGCGTGATCTGTGACTGCAGGGTCGGGTCGATCGGGGCCAGAGTAGCGTCGTCAAAAGCCGTCAGGGGTCCCCAAAGACGCAGGACGGTCTGGGTCACTTCAAACTGGGTGAGCATAAATTGGCGCAGCGCCGGGGCCAGAGCTGACAAGTCCCGGCTTTGCAGCAACAGCACAGTCAATTGATGGACCTTGGCGCTGGTGTTGTCGTTTTGTTCGGCATAGTGAATCATTTCTGCCAGACGATGTTCCAGTTGACGATTTTTTTCCCGTAACAGGCCCAACTGGCGTTCGCTCAGAGAAACGGCATGCGTTCCATGCGGGTGAGGCAACTGCAAATCCCCCAATAACTGGGGATGGGTTTCGAAAAAATCGGGATGAGAGTGCAGCCAAGCGGCTACAGTAGAGGCGTCCATAGTCATGGGGCGTAGGTTTTCACAAGAGCAGTTGATCGATGGGATGCAGTATACCGTGAGCCGTGACCGGCCCATAGGAGCACCTCAAAATGACAGGGCGGGCGGCCATTCCAGCTGCCCGGAAAATACCGAGACCGCTTCCCCGGTCATCCGGACCGAGGTACCAGCGCCTTCCCAACGAATGGAAAGAATTCCCCCTTGGGTTTGAACCTGTACTTGTGGCGCCAGTAATCCGGCATGGATGCCGGCGACCACGGCGGCACAGGCGCCAGTACCGCAGGCCAGGGTTTCGCCGGCGCCGCGTTCGAACACGCGCAGGCGGATATGCTGTCGATCCAGAATTTGCATGAAGCCGGCATTGACCCGCTTGGGAAAAGCCGGATGACGCTCGATCAAGGGGCCCTCAAAGGCTACGGGGGCCTCTTCGATGTGCGCAACGATCTGAACGGCATGGGGGTTTCCCATGGACAAGATACTGAAGCGTCGGGCTGCCTCACCGATGGCCAGCGAGGGGTAATGGGGGGGCCAGGCGGGATGGAGGTTTTCTGTACAGGTTGCAGCAACCTGAAGCGGGCCATGAGGGTCTTCCTGCGTGAAGGCGTATTGGGGAAGAAAGGGGATCAACGCCGGCTCGAAGACGGGTTTTCCCATATCCACACAGACCCGGCCATCCTCCAGCAATTGCGGAATGATCACTCCCCCCAGGGTTTCTACCCGGATGGCCGGTTTGTGGGTCAATCCGCGATCATGCACGAACCGCACAAAACAACGGGCCCCATTGCCGCAATTTTCCACTTCGCTGCCGTCGGCATTAAGAATCCGGTAGCGAAAATCGTTGTCAGGATCCTGTGCCGGTTCCACAATCAGGACCTGGTCGCAGCCGACTCCAAAGTGACGATCGGCGAGCCAGCGAACCCGCTCCGGGGTAAGGGATACCGGTTGGTGTAGCGCTTCCAGCACCACAAAGTCGTTGCCTAGGCCCTGCATTTTGGTGAAATGGATGGTCATGGTCAGTCCCTGGAAGAGTACACCGATGCAGTACCCGGTGGGCGGGTTTTGAAGCGCTTATGGGTCCACAGATAATTGGCGGGCTGTTCTAAAACCGCCTGTTCGATGAACTGATTCATGCGCCGGGTGTCTGCCACTTCATCCCCGCTGGGAAAATGCTCCCAGAGGGGTTCGAAACGAACCGTAATACGGCCATGGTGATAATCCTGCCGAACGATGCAACCCATGACCCGGGCCCGGGCCAGACGAGCCAGACCAGCCAGTGCAGGAATGGTGGCGGTGGGTACGCCGAAAAAATCGACAAAAATGGAATCCTTGGGGCCAAAGTCCTGATCCGGCAGGTAATACAGGGCCCAACCCGGCTTCAAGGCACGCAGTACAGCGCGAATGGGGTCCTGGCGCGTGAAGATCAGGCCCCGGTTCCAGCGCAGACGGCGGCCTTTGACGAGCGCTTCTAGACGGCGATCTTTTTGCTGTGAATTGATGGTAATCAGGTTGAAGTCGGCAGACAGAAAGGAGCCCACCGTATCAACACCCATGAAGTGGGGGGTGAGCAGAATGACGGGGCCTTCAGCCACAGCCAGGGACAAGCGTTGCGACTGCTCCAGTTGTACGATGCGGCGCAGGCGGGACAGGGGCGCAAACCAGCTAACTCCCTGTAC
>JAJZHV010000166.1 GCA_021804345.1 Pseudomonadota bacterium
GCGGCATTGTCCACCAGCATGTGCGTCAGCTGGACGTCGGGATATTCGCTTGCCAGTTCTGTGACCACATCGCGCCACAGCTGGGTACACTCCAGAACGTTCATCTTATCCACGGAGCACAGTTGCTTGCGCCGCTTTTGCGCTGCCTGAAAACCCCAATGGGCCACCCGACGGATTTCGCTGTCGGAATAGGTCATGGTGTTGGTCCCTACCCGTTCCCCTTGGGCGTTGTGCACGATGCCACGCGGTTCGCCGAAGTAGATGTCGCCCGTCAATTCGCGCACGATCATGAGATCTAGACCGGAGACCACTTCCGGCTTGAGGGTAGAAGCATTGACCAACTCCGGGAACACCTGGGCTGGTCGCAAATTTGCAAACAGATCCAGTTTTTTACGCAGCCGTAACAAGCCCCGCTCGGGACGGAGGTGGCGCGCCAGCGTATCGTATTTTGGCCCCCCGATGGAGCCAAAAAGTACGGCGTCAGAGGCCTGGCAAAGCGCCAGAGTGGCGGCTGGCAGAGGGTCGCCATGACGGTCCACGGCAATACCCCCCACATCGGCCATCTCCATTTCTAGATGAACGCCCTCCTCACGGAACACTTCAAGAACCTTCAGCGCTTCCGCCACGATTTCGGGGCCAATACCATCCCCAGGCAATACGGCAATCTTCATGAGTTGACTCCAAAAATCCAGGGTTCCTGGTGCGCACGTGTGGCTTCATAGGCACGAATCTGATCCGCATGGCGCAAGGTCAGACCAATTTCATCCAGGCCGTTGAGCAGACAGTATTTGCGGAATTCTTCCACGGCAAATTCATGTGTCACTCCAGAGGGGGTCACAACCCGCTGCTGTAGTAAATCGATGTGTAATCGATAGCCCACCTGGCTGAGCACCTCCTGAAAGAGACCCTCCACCACGGTTTCTGGCAACACAATGGGCAACAGACCGTTCTTGAAACAGTTGTTGAAAAAAATATCGGCATAACTGGGTGCGATCAGGGCACGGATGCCAAAGTCCTCCAACGCCCAGGGGGCATGTTCACGACTGGAGCCACACCCGAAATTTTTTCGTGCCAGCAGAATTTCGGCACCCTGATAACGGGCCTGATTCAACACAAAATCCGGATTGAGAGGACGCTGTGAATTATCCTGTTCCGGTTGCCCTTCATCCAGATAGCGCCAGGCATCAAACAGGTTGGGGCCAAATCCGGTACGTCGGATGGATTTCAGGAATTGCTTGGGAATGATGGCGTCCGTATCCACATTGGAGCGGTCCATGGGCACCACCAACCCGTTGATTGCATTAAACGCACGCATGACACATTCCTTTGAGTACAGTCGTAATCACGTTGACTTGCACGATTTCTGATAGTCCCGCACATCCACAAAATGTCCGGCCACGGCTGCGGCGGCGGCCATTTGCGGACTGACCAGATGAGTCCGGCCACCGGTGCCCTGGCGCCCCTCAAAATTGCGATTGGAGGTGGAAGCGCAGCGCTCTCCTGCCGACAGGCGGTCGTCGTTCATTCCCAGGCACATGGAGCATCCGGGATTGCGCCATTCAAAACCCGCTGCAGTGAAGATGTGGTCTAATCCCTCCGCCTCGGCGGCACGCTTGACCAGGCCAGAGCCTGGCACTGCCAGGGCCAGTTTGATGTTGGCGGCAATCCGTCGTCCCTTCAAGATCGCTGCGGCGGCGCGCAGATCCTCGAGACGCGAATTGGTGCAGGAACCAATAAACACTTTGTCGATCTGGATATCGGTGATTGGCATGTTGGCGGTCAGGCCCATATAACTTAAGGCGCGCAGCATGCCCTCCCGGCGGGTTGGATCGGCCTCTAGAGCTGGATCCGGCACACGGGAACCCACGGACACGACCATTTCCGGGGAAGTTCCCCAGGTGACCAGAGGCTCGATGGCGCCGGCTTCCAGAGCGACCTGCCGATCGAAGACGGCACCTTCGTCGCTACATAAAGTGCGCCAATAGGTCTGGGCCAGCTCCCATTGCTGCCCGCGGGGTGCAAAGGGGCGGTCCCGCAGATAATCCAGTGTGGTCTGATCCACCGCTACCATCCCGGCCCGGGCGCCGGCCTCGATGGCCATGTTGCATAAGGTCATGCGCCCTTCCATGGACAAGCCCCGAATGGCCGCCCCAGCAAATTCGATGGCATGTCCTGTCCCGCCGGCGGTTCCGATGTGGGCAATGATGGCCAGGGCAACATCCTTGGCCGTCACCCCCAAGGAGAGCTGCCCCTCCACCAGCACGCGCATGGTTTTGGAAGGACGGGCAACCAGGGTTTGGGTGGCCATCACATGTTCGACTTCCGATGTTCCGATGCCAAAGGCCAAGGCCGCAAAGGCTCCGTGCGTACTGGTGTGGGAATCACCACAGACGACGGTCATTCCGGGCAAGGTGGCGCCCTGTTCGGGCCCGATGACGTGCACGATTCCCTGGCGGGGATCTCCCATGGGGAATTCTGTCAGTCCATAGCGCGCGCAATTCTCGTCCAGCGTGGCAACCTGAAGGCGCGATACGGGATCGGCAATCACTGTTTGCTGCGTGGTGGGCGTGTTGTGATCGGCCGTAGCCAGAATTGAATTCTTGCGCCATAAAGGGCGCCCCGCCAGGCGCAGGCCCTCAAAGGCCTGGGGGCTCGTCACTTCATGCACCAGATGGCGATCGATATAGATCAGCGCAGTACCATCGGATTCCTGGCGCACCACATGGGCGCGCCAGAGTTTTTCGTATAGCGTCAAAGGGGTCATGACTGTGCAACCTGATATGGGACCCTAAATTATGACATAGGCGCAACCCACTGAACAAACACACCGTGGGGCCATCCCGGCCACCAGGACTCTTAGGGCTGTGCCGGGATAGGGGGCAAGGGAGGCGTCACATCCGCATTTTGCCCCCGGTGACGCAGGGCATGGTCTGCCAATACGATAGCCAACATGGCCTCGGCAATGGGCGTGGCCCGAATCCCCACACAGGGGTCGTGGCGCCCGGTGGTTTGTACCATCTGCGCAGCCCCCTCATGATCTAGCGAGCGCCGCGGCAGTCGAATGCTGGAGGTAGGTTTGATGGCCAGGCTGACGCGAATTTCTTGCCCCGTGGAAATTCCACCTAGAACCCCACCCGCATGATTGGACAGAAATCCCTGGGGGGTCATCTCATCCCCATGTTCCGTGCCCTTCTGTGTCACGCAGGCGAAGCCATCTCCAATTTCCACTCCCTTCACGGCATTGATACTCATCATGGCATGGGCGATTTCCGCATCCAGGCGATCATAGACCGGCTCACCCCAGCCTGGGGGAACCCCGCTGGCAATGACCT
>JAJZHV010000167.1 GCA_021804345.1 Pseudomonadota bacterium
GGCCAGCCAGCGTTCCGTTTCCTGCAGGCCAAGCCCCTTGCGTCGAGCGTAATCTTGCACCTGATCACGACCCAGTTTGCCCACCGCAAAATAGCGACTTGCCGGATGAGAGAAGTAAAATCCACTGACCGCAGCGGTGGGCCACATGGCATAACTTTCTGTGAGATGAATCTGGGCCCTCTGCGACGCCTGGAGCAAATCGAACAAGGTTTTCTTTTCCGTGTGGTCCGGACAGGCCGGATAACCGGGAGCGGGTCGGATTCCCTGATAGCGCTCGGCAATCAACTCTTCGATGGTGAGTGCTTCCTGTGCGGCATAACCCCAATAGTCTTGTCGTACTTGAGCGTGCAGCCATTCTGCTGCGGCTTCGGCTAAGCGATCTGCCAGAGCCTTGAGCAAAATGGCGCTATAGTCGTCGTGCTGCGCTTCGAACTCGGTCAGGCGTTCCTCGATACCGATGCCTGTGGTCACGGCAAAGGCACCCACGTAATCCTGAATTCCTGTAGCCTGGGAAGCCACGAAGTCAGCCAAGCAAAGGTTGGGGCGATCCGCCGGCTTGTCATTCTGCTGACGCAGGTAGTGCAGCACCGCCTGAATGGATTGGCGCGATTCGTCGGTATACAGGGCCACATCGTCCCCTCCAGGAAGCCTGGCCGCAGCG
This sequence comes from Pseudomonadota bacterium, assembly GCA_021804345.1. Taxonomy (GTDB): domain Bacteria; phylum Pseudomonadota; class Gammaproteobacteria; order Burkholderiales; family Ferrovaceae; genus JAJZHV01. Next base: position 662 of record JAJZHV010000167.1, read on the forward strand.
AAAAAACCGAGTACGGCATGCCCCCTCAGCCAATGCTCGTCCACGATCCGGTGCAGCATCTCTTGGGCATCAGCAAACAGATTGCGCGCCACCTCACCCACCAAATCATCCTGCAAAATAGCAGGATAGCGGCCAGACAATTCCCAGGTCTGGAAAAACGGCGTCCAATCGATATAAGGGATCAGTTGCGAAAAATCTAGGTTCTGCAGCGTCTTGACACCCAGAAAGCTGGGGCACGGTGGATGGTAGCCCGACCATTCCAGCTTTAAACCCCGTTCACGCGCCACCTCCAGGGACAAGAGCGCATTCCCCCCCTGTTTGGAGGCATGCAAGGCACGCACCCTTTGCATGTCCGCCTTCAAGTCCTGCACATATTTGGCGCTCAGATCCTCGCTCAGCAATTGCGTGCAGACACCTACCGCACGAGATGCATCCGGCACATAAACCGTAGGCCCCTGATAATGCGGTTCAATTTTTACCGCCGTATGCACCCGTGAAGTAGTAGCGCCACCAATCAGGAGGGGCAAGGTCAGTCCTGCGCGCTGCATTTCCCGGGCCACGTGGGCCATCTCTTCCAGGGAAGGGGTAATCAGTCCGGATAACCCGATGATATCGACCTGTTCCTCTTTCGCCGTTTGCAGAATCCGCTCGCAGGGAACCATCACACCCATGTTAACCACTTCAAAATTGTTACACTGCAATACCACAGCGACGATGTTTTTACCGATGTCGTGCACATCACCCTTGACCGTCGCAATCAGGATTTTCCCCTTGGGGCGTGAGGCGGCGGATTTTTCTGCCTCGATATAGGGGATCAGGTGAGCAACGGCCTGTTTCATGACGCGCGCCGACTTCACCACTTGGGGCAAAAACATTTTACCTTCACCGAACAGATCGCCCACCACGTTCATGCCCGCCATGAGCGGGCCCTCAATGACGTGAATGGGGCGTTCGCTCTGCAAACGGGCCTCTTCGGTATCTTTCTCGATATAGGTGGAGATGCCCTTCACCAAGGCATGCGAAAGGCGCTCGCCCACCGGGGCGTCTCGCCAGGACAGGTCTTCACTGGAAACCCGTGCTGCAGAACCTTTAACACTTGCCGCAAAGGCAACCATGCGCTCCGCAGCATCCGGGCGCCGGTTCAGAATAATGTCTTCCACATGCTCCAGCAAATCCTTGGGTATTTCTGCATAAACGCCCAATTGCCCAGCATTGACAATGCCCATGGTCAGGCCAGCCTGAATGGCGTGATACAGAAAAACCGTGTGGATCGCCTCCCGTACCGCATCGTTTCCACGAAATGAAAAGCTGACGTTGGACACTCCACCACTGATTTTTGCGTAGGGCAGGGTGCGCCGAATGATTCGGGTGGCCTCGATGAAGTCTACGGCGTAGTTGTCGTGTTCCTCGATCCCCGTTGCCACCGCAAAGATATTGGGATCAAAAATGATGTCTTGTGGAGGAAAACCCAACTGTTTCACCAGTAATTGGTAGGACCGGGTACAGATGTCCACCTTACGCTCCCGGGTATCCGCCTGCCCCTGTTCATCAAAGGCCATCACAATGATCGCTGCACCATAGCGCCGGCACAGGTTGGCGCGGCGCAGGAATTCGGCTTCCCCCTCCTTCATGCTGATGGAATTGACGATTGGTTTGCCTTGAACACATTTGAGTCCGGCTTCCAGAACGTTCCAGTCAGATGAGTCGATCATCACGGGCACCCGACTGATATCCGGCTCGGAGGCCACCAGATTGAGAAAGCGCTGCATGGCCGCCTTCGAATCCAGCATGGCCTCGTCCATGTTGATGTCGATAATCTGTGCCCCATTTTCCACTTGCGTGCGGGCCACTGTAAGCGCTTGGTTGTAATCTCCGGCCAAAATCAGGCGGGCGAAAGCCTTCGAGCCCGTCACATTGGTGCGCTCTCCCACATTGACGAACAGGGAATCGTCCCCGATGTTGAAGGGCTCTAACCCTGCCAGACGCGTCATGGGTGGAATTGCAGGAATCTGGCGTGGAGCGATCCCCCGAATCGCCTGAGCAATGGCGCGAATATGCGCAGGCGTGGTCCCACAGCAACCACCTACGATATTGATCAAACCCGCCTGGGCGAATTCCTTGAGCATGGCAGCGGTATCGGCCGGGCTTTCGTCATAACCAGATTCGGCCAAGGGATTCGGCAGACCCGCATTGGGATGTGCACTGACATAGGTGTTGGCGACCCGCGCCAATTCAGCGATGTAGGGTCGCATGAGCGAAGCACCCAGAGCACAATTCAACCCGATGGAGAACGGTTTGATATGGCTCAAAGAGTTCCAGAAGGCTTCCGTCGTTTGCCCGCTCAAAGTCCGTCCACTTTGATCGGTAATCGTGCCAGAGATCATGACCGGCAGACAGAGTTGACGTTGCTCGAAGAATGCATCGATGGCAAACAGAGCCGCCTTGGCATTGAGGGTGTCGAAGACGGTTTCCACCAGCAGCAAATCCACGCCACCGTCCACCAAGGCTGCCACTGCTTCGCTATAAGCCGCAACCAGGGTGTCAAAATCCACGTTGCGATACCCCGGATCGTTCACGTCAGGAGAAATCGAGGCTGTTCGCGTG
>JAJZHV010000168.1 GCA_021804345.1 Pseudomonadota bacterium
CCGGGCCGGCTCTGCCAAGGTGGACCACCAGGCCCGCAGGGACTCCAGCATGGTGAAGGTGCCCACCACGTTGGTCTGGATGAAGGCCGCCGGGCCATGAATGGAGCGGTCCACGTGGCTTTCGGCCGCAAAATGGATGACCGCACGGGGTTGCGCCTGCGTCAGCAGCGTGTGCCACAGGGCGGCATCGCCGATATCACCCTGAACCAGCCGCACCTGCGGATTCTGCGCCAGACTGGCTAGATTGTCCGGGTTGCCGGCGTAAGTCAGCGCATCAAGGTTGATCAGCGGCTCATCGCTGCAGGCTACCCAGTCCAAAATGAAATTAGAACCAATGAATCCGGCACCGCCCGTCACAATGATCATGGTTATCGCTTTATGTAAGTACGAAAAAATCCCGACCGGGGATCGAATCTCGGCATTCTAACAAAGATGACTCTGTTGCGCAGAAGGTTTGCCCCCTGCCGACCCCTAAGATAATTGCGTATAATTTATATTATGTTAAATACGCAGTGCGCAAAAAACCCCAAGGTCCGACGGGGCGAAAACCTTGGGGTCTGTGGGTAAAACCGATGGCTCGCCGTGGAAAAAGTTACTTGAGTACTTTCATCCAGGGCGACTTGCAATTGGCCACAGCCGGGTAATAGGCATTGCTGTCGGGACAGTAATACAGCAGTTTGTCCGGAGAAGGCGCTGCAGCAGGCGGTGCCGCCCCTTCCATAGGCGGTGGGGGCGCATTGCGCGGCGGAACGGAGGCCGGCGACGGAGCCCCCGCGCCAGGACCCATGGGGCGCATATAATTCAGGTTAGAGGCAGGATCCAGACGGGTAACCCGGGTTGCACCCGCGCCACCCAGCACCTGCACCCGGTCGCCCACTCGGAACTCCTCATCCAGCCCTTGTGTCACAGCAATCACATAGCCGCTGTCCAGGCGCACGGTCAGTTCTACCCCGTCTTTCTCGCTGGTCGCACCCTCCAGTGCCTGACCGGCTGCGCCTCCAGCCAGGGTGCCCAGTAAGGTGGCAGCCACCGAACCATTGCCCTCGCCCACCGTATGACCCAGGGCCGCGCCGGCCACAGCACCACCCAGCGTACCGATCAGGCCTGGTTCGCCGGATTGGATTTTAACCCGGCGGATACTCTCCACAGTACCAATGCGTACCGATTGTTCGCCGCGCACCTGACTGTAGGTATAGTCCGAACCACCGATGCCGGGCGAGGAGCAGCCTTGCAGGGCGAGTCCACCCAAGGCCACGGCCACGAACAGCCAAAGAGGTTTTTGTTTGAAAGTGATCTTCATGCCTGGATGCTCTCCTTAGGGGATATTCAGTACCAAATACAACCGCGATTATAGTGCTGTTGTGGCCTTTGAGGGCAAGCCTGGAACAGAGTTCCCGGCTTTTCATGTACAGCCCCTGCCCTGCTCTGGTACTCTCACGGTTTTATTCACCGGTCAGTGTACATCATGGCGCAATATGTCTTTTCGCTCAATCGGGTGGGCAAGATCGTTCCCCCCAAGCGGCAAATTCTCAAGAATATCTCCCTGAGCTTCTTCCCCGGCGCAAAAATTGGCGTGCTAGGTTTGAATGGCTCGGGCAAGTCCACTCTACTCAAAATCATGGCGGGCATTGACAAGGACATCGAGGGCGAAGCCATCCCCATGGCCAATCTGACGATTGGATATTTGCCCCAGGAGCCCGCGCTGGATCCGGGTATTACCGTCCGTGCGGCGGTGGAGCAAGGCCTAGGTGATGTCATTCAGGCGCGATCCGCGCTGGAGGCGGTGTATGCCGCCTATGCCGAACCCGACGCCGACTTCGATGCACTGGCCACTGAACAGGCTCGACTGGAGGCCATCCTTAGCGCCACGGATGGTCATAGCACGGATTTACAGATGGAAGTAGCAGCCGATTCCCTGCGTTTACCCCCCTGGGATACGCTTATCGGACAGCTTTCGGGCGGTGAAAAACGCCGTGTGGCCCTGTGTCAGCTACTTATTTCCCGCCCCGATATGCTGCTGTTGGACGAACCCACCAACCACCTCGATGCAGAAAGTGTAGATTGGCTGGAGCAGTTTCTGCAGCGTTTTCCCGGCACGGTGGTGGCCGTGACCCACGATCGCTATTTTCTGGACAATGCCGCCGAGTGGATTCTCGAACTGGACCGTGGTCATGGCATCCCCTGGAAGGGTAATTACAGCTCCTGGTTGGAACAAAAGGAGGAACGGCTTAAGCAGGAGGAGTCTTCGGAGTCCGCACGACAAAAGGCTATCCTCAAGGAACTGGAGTGGGTGCGACAAAACCCCAAGGGTCGTCAGGCCAAATCCAAGGCCCGTTTGGCGCGCTTCGATGAACTGAGCTCTCAGGAGTATCAAAAGCGCAATGAAACCCTGGAAATTTTCATTCCCGTGGGGGAGCGTCTGGGGGGCAATGTCATTGCCTTCGACCAGGTCACCAAGGCTTTTGGTGATCGCTTGTTACTGGATCAGGTCAGCTTCACCATACCGCCGGGCGCCATCGTCGGGATTATCGGACCCAACGGTGCCGGTAAATCCACGCTGTTTCGCATGATCACTGGTCAGCAACAACCAGATTCGGGCACTGTCACCCTGGGGCCCACGGTGCAACTGTCCTTCGTCGATCAATCGCGGGATACCCTAGACAACACCAAGACGGTGTGGGAAGAGGTTTCTGGGGGGGCGGATATTCTGACCGTGGGGCGCTACGAAACCCCCTCCCGTGCCTACATCGGGCGCTTCAACTTCAAGGGTAGCGATCAGCAGAAACTGGTGGGAAATCTGTCCGGTGGCGAGCGCGGTCGGCTTCATCTGGCCAAAACCCTGATCAAGGGGGGCAATGTCCTGTTACTGGATGAACCGTCCAACGATCTGGACGTGGAAACCTTGCGTGCCCTGGAAGACGCGCTGCTGGAGTTTGCTGGATGCGTGATGGTGATTTCTCATGATCGCTGGTTTCTGGACCGTATTGCCACGCACATCATGGCCTTTGAGGGCGATTCCCAGGTGGTGTTTTTTGCTGGGAATTATCAGGAATACGAGGCAGATAAACGCAAACGCTTAGGTGAGGAAGGCGCACGACCCAAGCGCTTACGCTACAAACCCTTGCACAACTAACGCAATCCGAATCCCGCAGCAGCCAAAGGCTTCTCTACAGGCGGAAA
>JAJZHV010000169.1 GCA_021804345.1 Pseudomonadota bacterium
TGAGATCAAAAAAGTCCGCAGGCTCCGTGGCCAGGGCCCATTGTTCGGGGTGCCGGGAACCATACAGCAAGGCCGCCAAACGCTTTTCCTGCCGGTAGGTGTGTGGGGAGTCCTGGATAAAGCAACGACCAATTTCAAATATGCGCAGCCGTTCGGCCTTGCGTGCCAGATTGGAGCGCAAGGTCTGGATCAATCCTGGGGCCAGAGTGGTGCGCAGATGGGATAAGTGGCTTGCAATGGGGTTGAGTAGGGCAATGCTTTGCACCTGAGGCGTGAATTGTTCCAGCTCACTGCCCGCAATGAAGCTGTAGGTCATAACTTCCTGAAACCCACGATGCATCAACAGACTTTGCAATTCCGCCTGATCGCGCTCCGACTCCGGACGCCCCGACAGGTGCATGCGCGCGATGGGGGCCTCTGTGGGAATTTGATCGTAACCTTCCTGGCGCGCAATCTCCTCGATGTAATCGGCCTCGATCGTGAGGTCGTAACGCGCACTGGGCGGGGTCATCAAAAATCCCGGTGAATCTGGAGAGGGCTGCATCGCGCCCTCCAGTTGAGCCAGTAAATCAGCGATACGCTGGTCGTTCAAGGTTAGCCCCAATACGCGCCGAACCCGCTCGGGGCGCACCAAAATGGTGGGTCGCTGGGGCAGGATTCCGATGTACTCCCCGTGGGGCCCAGAGGTGCCGCCGGCGATGTCCATCAGCAGTTGAGTGGCGTAATCCAAGGCACGCTGGGTCAGCTGGTAGTCCACACCCCGTTCAAACCGGTGAGCGGCATCGGAATTCAATCCTAGACGGCGCGCCCGTCCTGCAATGGCTTGGGGCGCAAACCAGGCCGCCTCAAGAAACACCTGCTTTGTGTGCGCGCTGACCGCCGAGGACAGCCCCCCCATGATGCCAGCCAGCGCCACAGGGCCCTGTGAATCGGCAATCACCAGCATGTCCGGTGCCAGAGTGACGGTCTGCTCGTTGAGCAATTGCAGGGTTTCCTGGGGACGTGCCCAACGCACTGCTAGGTTTCCCTGCAACAGGGTGTCATCGAAGGCGTGCAAGGGCTGCCCCAAGGCCAGCATGACATAGTTAGTCACATCGACCACCAGATTCCTACAGCGGATTCCGCACCGTTGCAACCGGCGTTGCATCCAGGTGGGTGTGGGCCGGTGGGGATGCTCCAGAGACAGTCTGCGCCCCACATACCGCCCACAGGCTTGAGGATCTTCCAGGAGCACCTGGCGCGAGGCCGTCTGCCCCCCATCCTTGTGCTGACCGGTGCAAGGGTGGACCGCCTCAAGGGTGATTGGCTTGAGCGCAGTGCGGGTGAGCACACTCAATTCTCGGGCAATTCCCTCCACGCTCAAACAGTCCGCGCGATTTGGGGTCAGTTTGAGCGTCAGCACGGTATCGTCCAGTTCCAGCCAGTCCCGAAGGGCCATTCCCACCGCGGCCTGTGGCTCTAGTTCCAACAGCCCTTGCGCCTCAGGCGACAAACCCAGTTCCTTTTCCGAACACATCATGCCAAAGGATTCTACCCCCCGCACCTTGGCCGCACGAATCACTAGATTACCGGGGAGTTGAGCGCCCACCAGCGCGCAGGGGGCCTTCATGCCGGGCTGGACATTGGGGGCGCCACAGACGATCTGTAGTGGCTTGTCCTGACCCACAGCCACTTCCAGCACATTCAGGCGGTCGGCCTGGGGATGTTTGACCACCCCCATCACCTGCCCCACCACTACCTCGGTAAAAGCGGGTGCCACGGGCTCACAGGCTTCCACCTCCAGCCCACTCATGGTCAGTACGTGACTAATGGCCTGGATGCTCAGGGGCGGATCCACCAGGGACCGGAGCCAGGATTCTGTGAATTTCATGAATAGGGATCTCTTTAAAACCGGGTCATGAGGCCTGTCAGCTACGCTGACTAGCGTGTGGCAAACTGCCGCAGAAAGCTCAAATCATTCTCAAAAAACAAGCGCAAGTCATTGACACCATAGCGTAACATAGCTAGCCTTTCCACCCCAAGTCCAAAGGCTAGGCCCACATGGCGTTCACTATCGATGCCCAAAGGGGTGAAGACGTTCGGGTGCACCATGCCACATCCCAGAACTTCAAGCCAACCGGTATGACTACAGACCCGGCAACCCTGCCCCTGACACATGACACACCCGATGTCCATTTCGGCCGAAGGCTCGGTGAAGGGAAAAAAGGAAGAGCGAAAGCGGACTTTCAAGTCTGTTTGTTCAAAAAAACAACGCATAAAATCCACCAACAACCCCTTCAGCGCACTAAAGGTGACCGTTTCATCCACCCACAAGCCTTCCACCTGGTGAAACATCGGGGTATGGGTCATGTCCGAATCGCAGCGATACACCCGCCCCGGCACGATCACCTTCACTGGGAGCGTATGTGTTTGCAAGTAGCGCACCTGCATCGGTGAAGTATGCGTACGCAGCACATGGGCTGGGTCCAGATAGAAGGTGTCATGCATGGCACGGGCCGGGTGATCCTGCGGAATATTCAGCGCCGTAAAGTTGTAGGCATCGGTTTCGATTTCCGGCCCATCCGTCACATCAAAACCCACACTGCGAAACAGGGCTTCGATGCGTTGTAGCGTCAGCGTGACCGGGTGCAACCCCCCTCTGAGCAAGCCCCGACCCGGCAACGTCACATCCAGCGCCTGCGCCTTCAGTTCGCGCGTCATTTGGGCTGCAGCCAATTGCTCGCGACGCGCTGCCAGAGCCTGTTCCAAGGCCTGCTTGACCCGGTTGATTTGCGCCCCAAGTGGCTTGCGTTGCTCTACCGGCAACTGGCCCAGAGTGCGCAAGCGTTCGGTCAAAACACCTGCTTTACCCAGATAACGTGCCTTGGCGTCTTCAAGGGCTGCCGGCTGATCGATAGCGGAGAACAGCGCGAGCGCTTCATCTTGGATAGAGTGTAAATCTTGCATGGGGATCTTGGCCGGCTAGGCAATTGGAATCAGGTCAGTAAACCCCCGCGAGAAGACGCGGGGGTCGGGTACAAGCGATCAGACCGCGCCTGCGAGCGTGGCCCGTGCAGTGTCCACCATCTTGACGAAGGCGGGTTTGTCAAACACGGCGATATCCGCCAGCACCTTGCGATCTACCAGGATTTCGGCAGATCGG
>JAJZHV010000170.1 GCA_021804345.1 Pseudomonadota bacterium
GCGCGAGGCTCTGTGCCACGCTTCCGTGTCGGGGGTCCCCCCTCCCCCCCTTGCCGAACTGTCCGGCCCAGCTTCCTATCGATTGCCACTACATGCCGCAGCGCCCGACGCTGATGGTGCGGTTGAGTTCCAAGCGCCGTTGACGCGTTCCAAGCGTTGACTCGTTCCAAGCGTTGACGCGTTGCCGTGGCGCCCACCGCAGTCGGCACCGGTCGGCATTGCCATCAAGGCTTTGAACGATTGGTTGCCTCGTTTAATAGTTCCGCGAATTTGAACGATAAATTAAAGATCAATTTTAAAGCGAACTATACGAATAAAACCAGTGATAACCTTCTTTATCACCTTCAAATTTCAGCGTTATGAAAATCGGTTTGGAATCGTGGTGGAAGGAAGTGCTCTGGGAAATTCGCTGGTATCTGTTTTTGGAGAGGCATCCCAAAAAGTATGTGGGACATAATCCCCTGGCGCAGCTGGCCATGTTCCTGTTTTTTCTTCTACCGCTGCTGTTCATGATCGTCACAGGCTTTGCCCTGTATGGGGAAGGCGCGCAGGCAGGAAGCTGGTCTCATCGGGTCTTTACGTCCTGGGTGCTACCGCTGTTCGGGCAGAGCCAGAATGTGCATTCCTGGCACCACCTTATGGCCTGGGTCGTCGTATCCTTTGTCATGGTGCATGTGTATGTGGCCATCCGTGAGGACATCATGTCCCGCCAAAGTCTGGTGTCCACCATGATTTCTGGCTGGCGCCTGTTCAAGGATGACCGGAAATAATTTTATACGGAGAGGTGAATTGAAATGAGCCGTCGTTCTGTTACTTTAGCTGTTGCCTTGATTCTGGTCTCCAGTCCTGCCTGGTCTCATCCTGGCCATGGATCGGGTCTGCTGTCCGGTCTGTTGCACCCCCTGACGGGCCTGGATCATCTGCTGGCCCTGTTTGCGGTGGGCTTGTGGGCCTCGATTCAATCCCGACGCTCCCAGGAATGGAAGCTCCCCGCCCTGTTTGTCACCCTGATGGTTCTGGGCTGCGCGCTGGCATTTTTGGGCGTTGGACTGCCGCTGGTGGAAGCAGGAATCACCGCATCGGTGTTACTGGTGGGGTTGCTGGTGGCTTTCATGGCACGTCTGCAGCCCACCTTGGCCATGGGGCTGATTGCCTTGTTTGCCCTGCTGCACGGTTATGGCCATGGCATCGATGCCCTACAGGATCCTCATCCAGTACTGTTTTTGCTGGGTTTTGTCTTCACCACCCTGGTGCTGCAACTTACCGGTGTGATGCTGGGGCGCGCGTTGCTGGAACGCCACCAGGCGGGCCTGTTACGGGGTTTGGGTTGGGCCACCGCCCTGGCGGGTGCCTGGCTGGCCTGGAGCTGAGTCATGGGCTGCAGCAACACCCCGGTGCCACAGGGTGAAGCCGATCTCCAAACGCAGAGCGACATTCTGGTGTTAGGAATCGGCAATCTCCTGTGGGCAGATGAAGGTCTGGGAGTTCGTGCCCTAGAGGCCTTGCAGCGCCAGTTTCGCTTTGGTCCCTGCGTGCGTTTGCTTGATGGCGGGACTCAGGGGCTGTATCTGTTGCCCTATGTGGAACAAAGTCGTTGCCTGCTGATTCTGGACGCCGTGGATTTTGGCCTACCGGCGGGCACCCTCCATGAACTGGAAGACGAGGCAGTGCCGGCTTTTTTGGGGGCCAAAAAAATGAGCCTGCATCAAACCGGGTTTCAGGAGGTGTTGACCCTGGCACGGCTCAAGGGTTGGACGCCGGAGCACTTGGTGCTGCTGGGCGTGCAACCTCTCACGCTGGAGGATTATGGCGGCAGCCTGAGTGACTTGATCAAGGCGCAAATCCCTACCCTGGTGGCGCGGGCCTTGGCCCGGGTGCAGGCCTGGGGTGGGGTCTGGACCCCACGGGAAGGAGAGCCCTTGCAGTCAGAGGAGCGCCAGCCCTTGGCCCTGAGCGCGTATGAGGCGGGTCGCCCCAGTGCCCAGGTGGCTTACCGGGCGGGTGACGCGCGCTTTCTGCCGGGTGTGGAGGGTGCCTGCTGATGTGCATTGGCATTCCCATGCAGGTGCGCCACTCGCAGGGGTTGGTGGCCCTGTGCAACGGCCGAGAGGGTACATGCCAGATCGATCTTTCGCTGGTGGGGCCGCAACCGGAGGGGACTTGGCTGCTCACGTTCTTGAACGCGGCACGGGAGGTGCTAGAGCCCTCGGTGGCCGGACAGATCGATGCGGCCCTGAATGCTCTAGAGGCCGTGTCCCGGGGCGAAACGGATATGAGCGCCTATTTTCCGGATTTGACCGAGCGTGAGCCGCAGCTGCCCGAACATCTGCAAGCGCGCGTGCCCCCACCCGGTGCCACCCGTGCCTGAACCCAGAAACCAAAATCTCGAGATCCATGACCCTCTTAGGAAGATGATCCAGGATGAATGATATGAAGCCCTTTCCCATACCGGTGCGCGCCGAACTCGTAGCTGAGGCGCAGGCCCTGACCACGCTGCAGATGCCCCAGGAGATGCGTACCTGGTCACCCAGCACCTGGCCCGACAGTCCCGATTTTCAGGGCAATACACAGGTGCTGGAAATTCTGGCGCGTTTGGCGTACTGGTTGGGCAACCCGCCAGAATGGACCCGTTCGGATGACTTGGGCGTGCCGGCACAGGTGTTGTCTCTCGATCAACTGCCCGACGCCGTTCGATCCAGCCTGGATCAAGTACTGGGGGAAGGGGAAGTCAGCGCCCGCGTGTTAACTCCGCAGGGACCCTTGCTGGTTCAGGAAACCGTATTTGCCGGAATCTGGCGTTTGCGTCAGCAGGATGTGCACGGAAACTTTTGTGGCGAAGCGCTGGAAGTGGCGCGTTTTCCTGCAGTTCTGCGCCATTGCGGTTCTGCAGCCGATACCGCTCACTGCTTGGCCCAATGGCCCCCGCAACCGGCAGAAACAACGACCAATCTGTTGTGCGCGCCGGCCTTGCTGACTGAAATCAGGGACCGCATCCAGTCTCCCGAAACCCACATCATCAACTTGACCTTGTTGCCCTCGCCCGATGTCGAAAAGAATTCATTTAAGTCAAACTCATCGAACTGGCCGGCGTTGGCGATCGCCAGCAGTTCATCGGGCATC
>JAJZHV010000171.1 GCA_021804345.1 Pseudomonadota bacterium
GGACATCGTCACCAGACCGCCGATAAGAGCGGGCGCGCCGAGGCTGACCACCACCAACGGGATGAACAACTTGTCCACCCGGACGATGTCCTTGTCCTTGAGTAGATCCGGGGCGAACCGCTTGGGAGAGGTTTTCTGCTCGTCAAGGTAGAGCCAGGCCATGTGCGCGTAGTACAGCCCCTTGGCGACCGAGCGCCAGTCGTCGCCGAAGCGCCACGGCGAGTGCGGGTCGCCCTCGGCGTCGGCGTACTTGTGGTGCCGGCGGTGGTCGGCCACCCACTTGATGACGCTAGGCTTCACTTCCATGGTCATGGTGGGTGCGCTATTCCAGCTTTTACCGGTGCTAGCGGGCCTGGTGCTGCCCCGTCCCAGGTGGACGGCGCCTATCGTCCACCTGACGCTGACCTGCGGAGCAATTAGCCTGGCAGCCTCGTTTCTTTGGCCCGGCTTCTGGCTCCTGGTTTTTTCCCTTGGCAATTTGGCTCTGGGGTTTGGTGTCTTATGGGTTGTTCTCATTCTGGGCTTGCTTCAAGCCCGTGCATCAAGCGTTTTTCTGGGTGCCCTACGCTATGCGCTGGCAGCGTTGGTGCTGACCGTAGTCCTGGGAATGACCCTGCTGATGGCACGCTATCAGGCGCTGCCGGTTTCTTATCAGACATTGGCTGACCTGCATCCGCAGTGGGGCCTATATGGCTGGACGATGTTGCTGGTCATGGGGGTCGCCGATGCCCTGATTCCGTTATTTCTTCTCACTCCAGCTTACCCAAAACGGGTGGGGCGATCGCTACTTCCGGGGCTGATGGTTGTTCTGAGCGTGAAAACCCTTGCCTCCTGGGTCTCGGCTCCCTTGGCTGCACCCTTGGAATCAGCCTGCAATGCAGTGCTGGCAATGGGCTGTGTTCTGTTTGCCGCCATCACCTTACGACTGTTGCAGAGCCGTAAGCGCAAAGTCACGGATATCTCGATTTTTTTCTGGAAAATGGGCATGCTCGCTCTGCTGTTGGCGGGTGTGATGGGCCTGCTGCTTCCTTTTGCACCACCTGACGTTTCTGAAAATGTGCGCATGACCATCGGTGTACTCTTTCTTCCCGGGTTCCTTGTGGCCGTGATTCACGGCATGCTCTATAAAATCATCCCTTTTCTGACCTGGTTTCATCTTCAATCGGCTTATCCACGATCCGGGGTGGTGCCCAATGTGCGCGAACTGCAAGCCCCTTATCGGGTGCGGCAACAAAGGGTGGTTTATCTGATCAGTTTGCTGCTGTTAATCGTTTCTTGCTGGCTTCCTGTCCTGACTCGAATGGCTGGAATCCTGTGGGCTGTGGATGCCTTGTGGTTGGGGTCTAATGTGCTTGGTTCTGCCATGACCTACAAACGCGTACAAAATATTGCCAGATCGCGGTCAACGGCATAATCTGTCACGATGACCGAATCCACTCACGCGCCCACCAAGCTCCAGCGTCTACTGGCGCAATCTGCCTTGTTTCGGGAAATTTCCCTTGAAGAAATTGAACGCATTTCCCGCGGTTGCAAGGACATCCATGCGCCCAAGGGGAGCATCCTGTTTCAAAAGGGGGATCAATCCAATGGGTTCTATCTGGTGGTGTATGGTCAGGTCAAGCTGACCTTTTTGTCGCGCACCGGTACGGAAAAAATCGTGGAGATCATTGCTGCCGGCCAAACCTTTGGAGAAGCCGTCATGTTTTTGGAACGACCCTATCCGGTCTATGCGCAAACGTTGGAAGACAGCCTTCTGGTGCATGTGTCCAAATCGACCCTCTTCGAGGAAATTGAACACAACAAATCATTGGCCTTGAAAATGCTGGCGGGTCTGAGCATTCGCCTGCATGGCCTGGTGAGTGATGTGGCGGCCTATTCCCTGAATACGGCCACCCAGCGACTGATTGGTTTCCTGCTTTCCCAGCAGGCCAGCGGACAAGCTGAGGACGATCGGGTCATGACTATCCGTCTGCCCGCCGGAAAGGCCGTTATTGCCTCACGCCTGAACATTTCTCCCGAAACCTTTTCCAGAATGCTTCAGGAGTTGGTTTCTCAGGGCTTGATCCAGGTGCAAGGCCGAAACATCACGATACTCGACCTTGAACAACTTTGGACGTATGGCAACTGAAGGCGGTTTTACCGCAACAAGAGGCCTAATCAAATCTGCGCTAGGCGTAGCTGGCAAAGGGATTCAGCGAGCGCCGGAGGAAGGGGGCATCAGAGGAACCCTGCGCCATGGTTGTGGGCATTGGGTCACCGTCGGATAATAGGCTCTGGCAGAATCGCAATAATAATACAGTTGTGTTTCTGGGGCGGGCATACCCGATGGGGGATAGGGCGCAACCACGGTGGTGCCCTGGGGTGACATCGGTGGTGCGGGTGGGGCCACAGGATAGACTGGAGTGACCACAGTGACCGGAGGAACGTACAGTACATTGGCCACGACCATCGGGTAAGGATAAATGGGGCGTTCGTAAAAATACCACACCCCACCCACTGCCCACCACCAACCCAATCGGCCCTCGTGCCATTCATGGCGCCAAATACCGCCGCGCCATAATTCCAATTCATGGGGCCGAAAGCGGTGTACGTCATGTTCCCGAAAAAAGTGCTCGTGGGGCCCGTGACGAAACTCCTCGGCAGGCAAGGGGGAGGTGCTCAACAGGAGCGATGCAAGCAAAGGTCCCAAGATCTGGAGTGTTCGAGGAAATGAGCGCTGGCGCAGTGATGTGGTCATTTTTTTAGTGGAACACAGGAAAAGCGTTTAAGGAAAATTATCTAGGCTTTGGCTGTCAAGAAGGCCGCGGTGCTAGCCGATTGTTTGGCTGACGGGGGGGTATCCTGCCGCCTCCAACCCTTTTGCTAATTCCGGAACCGGGTGGGATGAATCCACCTTGACCTGTTTGGTGGTCAAATCAATGATTACCTGGGCCTGGGGATCAATCCCTTGCAGGGCGCGGGTGACACGGCCAACGCAATGAGCGCAGCTCATGGCGGGAATATGGAACGTAATCATGGACTCTCCTTGGGCCAAAAAATGGACTTTAAACCTTTTCACGCGCGGCCTGTGCATTGGACGCTGTGCGCATGATTTGGTTTCCTCTGGCTTGATGACACGC
>JAJZHV010000009.1 GCA_021804345.1 Pseudomonadota bacterium
AAACCCTCAAGGGCGGCGAATCCTCCTGAACCGTTAATCCCTTGGGTGAACCCCGAGGCCCGGTAGAACAACGCCTAGCCGGGCCTCGGGGGTTTGCTGCACAGTTCCACCCTGTACGGGGAATACGTTTTTTACTCCCACGTCTTCATTAAAGCATAATTATTTTCTATGCTAATATTTCAGAATGAGGCATCATCCAAATAAACGATAAACCCGAATAACCTCACCGGAGACTACTGATGGAGAATATGGAACACTTGGGACAATTAGATCAACAGATAGCTGAATTACAATCCCGGCGTCAGGCCATTCTGGATTCCCAGCGTGCGCTGGCCTTGCAAGAAGTCAAAAACCTGATTCGTCGTTTTGAATTTAGCGCACAGGAATTAGGCACAACCCAAAAGACAAAGCCCCAGGCCGTGGTGCGTGAGGCGCGTTATGCCAACCCTGCTAATACTGCCCAGACCTGGGCAGGTGGCAAGGGCAAGCGCCCAGGCTGGGTGCGCCAACACCTGGAAAACGGTGGTCAATTAGAAGACCTGTTAATCAAGCGTTAATCCGCTTTAAACCACAGGCAATAGACCGGAGAATCCTGCACCACCGATTCTATTTGCCACTGTAGTGATTCGCTCAAATCCCCCCAATACAGTACAGCCCCACAGTGGCGTCCCTGCAAGGCCTGCAACAGTGCCCAGGAACGCCCCTCGGGGGATTTAGCATGCACCTGCATGAAGCGGGATTCGTTTATCCCTGCCTGGGCTAACAGGTCGATAGAAATCACTGCGGGCGGGGCAATACAAACCACCCATTTTCGTTGCTGGGTTAATTGCGCCAGCAGTGGTAAATACGCCTCCAGTGGACTCAGAACAGCTGGACCCCGTGCCGAGTCCCCCTCGTGGGCGGCAGGGATGAAGCCCCGGTGCAGGCGCCCCGGGCGGGGAGTACAGAGCGCAGGCACCAGTGACCGGGCGTTCTGCGCAAGGCCCCCCTGCCCTCGGTGGACCAGGCTGGGCGCGGCCGCAGATAAATCCTGCTCGGGGCTAGCTAGGGCACAGAGAAAAACGGACAAGGCCCGGCGGTAATGGGCCAGACGTCGGCGCAAGAAACCAGCGCCCGGGGTATAGGCTGGAAGCGAGGCGGGAGAGAGTGCGGCGCTCAGTGGCATGTTAGTGGCTCCATTGATTGCGGATGACGCCCACTACCAACCCCTCGATCGCAAAGGGGGTGGTGCGCAGATCCACCTGCAGAATCTGGAAGGCAGCATTTTCTGGGTGCAGGGCCACGAGCGGGCCCTGTTGATAAAAGCGTTTGACCGTGACTTCATCCTCCAGACGGGCCACGACGATCTGGCCATTGTGGGCACTGGGCGTTTGATGTACGGCCAGCAAGTCCTGAGGGAGGATGCCGCAATCGCGCATGCTCTCCCCCTGTACCCTCAGAAGATAATGGGCTGCGGGGGAAAACAGACTGGGGTCTACGGGCAGGTGTGACTCCACGTGTTCCAGGGCCAAAATGGGTTGCCCTGCCGCCACCCGGCCCACTAGGGGCAGACCGGAGAGCTCCTCCTGTAACAGGCGTATGCCCCGGGAGGCCCCCGCCTGCAAGCTGATGACCCCCTTGCGGGCCAGGGCCTTGAGGTGGTCTTCCGCCGCATTGGGAGAACGAAAACCCATGGCCGTGCAGAGTTCAGCACGAGTGGGTGGCATACCCTCCCGGGCCATGAATTGGCGAATCCAGAGAAAAATTTCCTGTTGCCGGGCAGTCAAAGTGGTCATGCGCACCTCCATGAACTGTATTTTTATACAGTTGTCTGGTTTTGGCAAGCCCTATTTGCGCACAGGGGTTTGAAAGCGGTGAGATCAATGGGGCGGGGTTGAGTCCTCGGAGATGCCCAGTACCATCACTTCGATGCCTTCCTCATGCAGGTCCTGCAGGTCCTCGGGCGAGGCCACGCCACGCACACTGCGCGCCTCTTGGGCGCCGTAATGCATGTCGCGCACGGTATCCACAAACTGCGCCCCCACATCATCCGTGTGCGCCAGCACCTGTTGCACGATGTAATGGCGCAAGGCATGAACCAGCTGCCCGGAGACAATCATTACCGGCGCTGCCGGTGGTGCCCCAGCCCGACTGGGGTTGGGGTAAGAGGGGCGCGCTTCAGGGGAGGTGTCCTCACGCAGGTAGGGGGCCGAGGGGCGTTTGGAAATGTCATGGGATTGGCAGAAGGGGCAGACCAAATGACCCTCCAGCCGCTGACTTTCAAAGCTGGATGCCGAGGTAAACCACCCTTCAAAGCGGTGTTCCAGCGGGCAGGATAAATCGTAAACCACCATAGCGCGTCAGACTCCTGTGCAATGTACTATTATAGCCGATATCCCGCAGGGCCTGCCTTCTGCTAAAATGCTCCGCTACAGGTCGCTTCTGCGCACCCGGCGCCAACCCAACACCGCATGCCTGCATGCCTGATCCTATGAACCCAATGATCACACGCCCTGCCCTGCTGTGTTGTCGTTTCCTGGCAGCGCTCCTCTTGCCCCTGATCACTGCTGGTGCGCTGGCCGCTCCTGCGGCCGAACCCATCCGCATCGGGGTTGCCGAGGCTCTGACCGGCCCTGCCTCGCAATACGGCATTCCGATCCTGAACGGTTTTTTATTGGCTGCAGAAGAGATCAATGCTGCGGGGGGCATCAACGGGCAAAAGCTTTTACTTGTCACAGAAGACGAGCGCGGAAAAAAGGAAGAAGCCATCAATGTGTTCAAGAAACTGATCTTTCAGGAAAAAGTCTTGCTCATTTTTGGACCGACCTTGTCCAATTCCATGTTTGCCGCAGGGCCCATTGCCAATGCCGCCCATGTGGTGGCTTTTGGCACCAGCAACACGGCCACCGGAATCACCGACATTGGTCCCTATATCTTTCGCTCCTCACCCATGGAGTCTGACGTGGTTCCAGCCACGCTCAAAACAGTGGGGGCCCATCTTCCACTGCATCGTGTCGGCATCATCTATGGGAACGACGATGCCTTTACCAAGAGCGGATATGACGTGTTCAAATCCACCCTCCAACAACAGCAGGTCGCTGTGGTGGATACCGAAACCTATTCCCGCGGAGACGTGGACTTCAAGGCTCAGTTGACCAAACTCAAAGCTGCACAGGTGGATGCCATCATCTGCCCGTGCCTAGCAGAAGAAGGCGCCAATATTCTGATTCAGGCCCGGGCATTGGGTTTGTCAGTCCCCTTCATTGGAGGGAATGGGTTTAACTCTCCGGCGTTGCTCGATAACGCCAAATCTGCCGCTGAAGGAACCTGGGTGGGCTCGCCCTGGTTTGATGGCAACACCGCAGCAGAAAACCAGCGCTTTCTTCGGGCGTACCGACAAAAATTTCATTCCGATCCCAATCAGTTCTCCGCCCAGAGTTATGACGCGCTCTGGATGCTGGTTGACACGCTTAAGAAAATCACGCTCACGTCCCAACTGGATAAAAATCGCGAATTGCTGCGCGATGCCCTTCCAATGGTTTCTTTCGCGGGGGCCACAGGTCCCTTTTCCTTCCGCCCGGCCCCGTCACATCAAGGTAAACCTGGTGGGTATGATGCGCATCAAACCCCCTTCGTTTACGTCGTTCGTCATGGAAAGTTCACCTTGGTCCGGTAATGCTCTCCATGCTTGCCCAACAACTGGTCAATGCCCTCAGTCTGGGCAGCATTTACGCCCTGTTTGCACTGGGATTCACGCTGGTGTTCGGCATCCTGGGTGTCATCAACCTGTCTCATGGGGGATTATTCATGCTGGGGGCCTACGCCGCCCTGTTTTTTCTTGAACGCCATTGGCCGGCCTGGTTGGCGCTGCCGGTGGCGGTTCTGGTGACAGGGATCATAGGCCTGCTCATCGATCTGCTCGTTCTCAAGCAACTCCGGCGCCAGCGGGCACCACACCTCATGCCCATGATTGCCACCATCGGGGCAACCATTCTCATGACCAGCCTGGCACAAGGCCTGTTTGGTGCAGAGTCCCGTCATTTTCCCCTGTCATTTTTTGATAATGCTTCCTTGACACTGGGGGCCGTCACCCTTCCTTATGCTCAGGTGGCCATCATGGTCATCGCCTTTGGCACCATGATCACGATGGGGTGGCTTCTGAAGAAAACCCGTCTGGGGATCGCTCTTCGAGCCATTGCAGAGTCGCCCCGTGCAGCCGCCTTATTGGGCATTCCTGTGGAGCGCCTGTTTCATCTCACCAGTTTTCTGGCTGCAACTCTGGGAGGAATCGCGGGCATCCTCATTGGCCTGTCCTTCAACGCCATTTCGCCCTTTATGGGTCAACCCATGCTGCATAAGGGCATTGCCGCCATTATTCTGGGTGGTCTGGGGGATATTCGGGGCGCTGTCCTAGGCGGGCTGTTTCTGGGTTTTGCCGAAGTATTGGCCGTGACCTATTTGTCCAGCGAGTATCGCGACGCGTTTTCCTTTGGGCTGCTCTTCCTGGTTTTATTGTGGCGCCCGCAAGGGCTGTTTGGGGCCACCCACCTGCGGAGTGCCTGATGAGTTGGGCGGACTGGTGGGCCACCTACAGTACTCTGGTATTGAGTGTGGGCGTTTATGGCATGATGGCCTTATCCATCTCCCTGACCCTCTCCTGCGGCTTGCTCACCTTGGCCAATGCGGCCTTCATGGGAATTGGCGCCTATGTCAGTGCCATTGCCACCACAGCCTTCGATCTACCCTTCTTCGAAGCGCTACTGTTGGGAACCCTGGGCAGCACCTTCGTGGCCTTGCTCATCGGACTACCGGTTCTGCGCCTGTCGGGCGTCTATCTGGCCATGGCCACCCTGGGTTTTGGCGAAGTCGTGCGCATCATCCTGCTCAACCTGGATATCACGGGAGGCCCTCTGGGGCTTAATGGTATTCCCTCCTTGACCCAATGGTGGCATGTTCTATCAGCCCTTCTGGGGACTGTATTTTTGCTGCGGTGTCTGCGCGCATCCCGGATAGGCCGCGCCTTCGAGGCCATTCGCGAGGATGAAACCGCCGCCCGACTGATGGGCATCAACACCCATCCGCTCAAACTGCTGGCCTTTGTGCTGGGAGCAGCCATTGCCGGACTAGCGGGAGGGCTCAATGCCCATTACACCTTCACCTTGAGCCCGGGAAATTTTGGTTTCGAAAATGCCGTGGACATTTTGACCATGGCCGTTTTGGGCGGCATCAGGGGGCTTCCGGGACCATTACTGGGAGGGGCCATCGTTACCCTGCTCCCGGAAGTGTTACGCGATCTGCAGGACTATCGAATGGCCGCCAATGGTTTGATCCTGATCCTGGTGGTTCTGTTTTTACCGCAAGGGCTTTGGGATCCGCAACGCATTCGGGGATGGTTTAAACGTGCCTGAATTGCTGCATTTGAGCGCAGTGAGCTTGGAGTTTGGGGGCGTTCGGGCTTTGGATGAGGTCTCCTTGAGCGTGCAACCCGGCCAAATTTATGGGTTGATCGGACCCAACGGGGCCGGAAAAACATCCCTGTTCAATCTCATAACAGGGTTGTACAAACCCGGCCAAGGGCAGATTCGCTTCAAGGGGGATAGTCTGTTGGGAATGCCTCCGCAACACATTGCCCAACGGGGAATTGCGCGTACGTTTCAGAACATCCGGTTGTTTGCAGAAATGACGCTGATCGACAATGTCATGGTGGGAATGCATACCCATCTGGCGTATCGTTTTTGGGACCTGTTGCTGCGCTCCAGGCCTTTTAGGCGTGCCGAACAGCAAGCCCGCGAACAGGCGCAGACGCTACTGGAACGCGTTGGACTCGCCCCGTACGCGTACGCCCTGGCCGGCACGTTATCCTATGGCAATCAGCGCAAACTGGAAATTGCCCGGGCTTTGGCCATGCAACCGCAACTGCTTCTATTTGACGAACCTGTAGCCGGCATGAACCCCACAGAAAAAAACGACATTCAGGGACTCATCCGCTCCTTGCGCGTGCAGCACTTGTCGGTGCTGCTCATCGAGCATGACATGCGTTTCGTCATGGGGTTATGTGACGCGTTGACCGTGCTGGACTTCGGGCGCGTCATAGCCCAGGGATCTCCCCAGGAGATCCAGGAAAACCCAGCGGTGATTGCCGCCTATTTGGGAGAAGAGGCGCCTCATGCCGGATGATGCCTCCGCCCCTCCAGAATTGCTGGGCGTGCACCAACTGGTGGTGCAATACGGACACGTGATCGCCCTGCGAGGCATTGACCTGCGGGTCTGTCAAGGGCAACTGGTCGCCTTGGTGGGGGCCAACGGAGCGGGCAAAAGTTCCTTATTGATGGCCCTATCCGGTTTGGCTCCCATTCAGCAGGGGCACATCCACTATCGAGGCACCGAAATCACCCGTTGGCCCACCCATCGACGCGTGCACCATGGGTTGGTTCAGGTGGCGGAAGGACGCGCCATTCTGAAAACCTTGTCGGTAGAAGATAATTTACGTTTGGGTAGCTATACCCAGCAGTTCGGCTGCGATCTTCAGGAAACCTATCAACGCTTTCCTATCCTGAAAAAACGTGCCCGGCAGTTGGCCGGAAATCTTTCGGGCGGAGAACAACAACAGTTGGCCATCGGCCGCGCCCTTTTGGCCAAACCTCGCCTGCTCATGCTGGATGAGCCTTCCATGGGGCTGGCCCCGCTCATCATTCAGGAAATTTTTGCCATCATCCACGATGTGCATCAGCAAGGCATGACGATTCTGTTGGTGGAACAAAACGTCCGCCAAGCCTTGAAATTGGCCGACCACGCCTACGTTTTGGAAACCGGGGGCATCACACTGCAAGGTGCCGCGCAGGAATTGATGGACCACCCGGGGGTTTTGGCGGCCTACCTGGGAGCCTGAACACCAGGGCTGGAAACAGGGTAAGCGGCCTGGGCCCTATGCTTTGGGGTTGGCAACCGGTGTGAGGTAGTAGGATAGAAATTCCAGGGAGCGCCCCCGCGCCAGGGCTGCCGCCGGTTGGTTGTAGGCCCCGCGCGCCCAACAGTTGAAGCCGTGATTGACGTGGGGATAGGTTTGAATCCAGGCGTTTGGCTGCTGGGCAAAGGTGTCTGCCACAGCCCGGATGGCCGTTGCGGAGATGTAGGCGTCCTGCTCTGCAAAGTGGAATAGCATCGGACAGTGGATCGCCGGTGCGTGTTGCAGCAAGCCATCAATGCCCGCGCCGTAATAGCAAATAGCGGCGTCCACAATGCCGCGTGTGGCGGCCAGATAGGATAACTTACCGCCCATACAGTAACCCAGACTGGCCACTGGAGCGCTCACCTCCGGACGCTGGCGCAAGGTGCTGGCCGCTTGCGCCAGGTCCGCCAGGGTGTCCTCCAGATGCAAGCCGGCCATCAGTTCCAGCCCCTTGTTGAAGTCTGGCCCGTCGTAGCCCAGATTAACCCGCGGCTCCTGACGCCAGAACAGATCAGGGGCCAACACCACGTAGCCATCCATAGCGTATTGATCGGCCACGCCCTGAATGTGTGCGTTGACCCCAAAGATTTCCTGAATCAGCAGAATTCCCGGCCCGGTGCCGGTGGGCGGCAGGCTGAGATATCCCGGAAACGTTGCACCTGTCGAGCTGTTGATTTCAATCCACTGACTATTCATTCCTGCTCCTGTTTCGTATAAAAAACGACCTACAGCCAGAACGCGGGTCTAGATGAGCGCGCGTCCGATATCCATAAAGCTGCGGGCCGAACCGATGGTGCCTAACTGCACACGGGTGGCCTGCTCCAGACGCGTGGCAGAAATGATACCGCGCACCTGATGATGATGCACCACCACCAGGTGGCGCTTGCCCGTGTCGTTGAAGATTTGCGTCAGTTGGGCCACGCTGGCCTTGGCCACGAACCCATACTCCAGTACATCCCATTCCCCCACCGGAGTCATGATATGTTCCACCAGCACATCCGTGCGGGTGCAGGTGTCACGGTTGCAGTCGATGGACTGCAGATACCTCATGGGTTTTTCGCCCAGGATATCGTAGGCCGTGATGAAACCCACCAGGGCCTCTTCCTGGTTTTTGACGAACATGAAGCGCACGCCGGCAATTTTCATGTGGGTCAGGACCAGATCGATTTGCATCAAGGGCCCCACGGAAAAGGCCGGGACCAGGGTGAAATCGGTCATCAGGGGCAGCGCATGGTCCGTGGGAGAAAGCACCTGCCCCAAGGCGGGCTCGGCGCTGGCAAGCGTCAAGGGTCCCGTCACGGGCTTGAGATGATGGGAAGCGTGGGAATGGCTCATGTAATCTCCTTATCCATAAAAAGCACGAGGTACACCCAGCGGGCATGAATCTTCTTTCTGTGCACCCTCATTGTACTGGGAAGCCCGTGCGCTGCGGCCACAAGTTTTGAAAAGCATACACACTGGTACTGGCGTACACGCCCGCCTGGGTGTAGGGCTCGTTGCCGAGCCACTGAGTCGCTGCCGCGCGGGATTCAAAGTCGATGGCCAGCACACTGCCCACCATCGCATTGGTGGTCTCGTCAATCAACGGTCCGGCAAAAGCGATGCGTTCAGCCACCGCAGCCAGGTAGGCCCGATGTTCAGGTCGCACCTTCTGCCGCAGTTCGGCGGCCCCGGGGCGATCCAGCAAATGAAATACAAAAATCATGAAAAGATCCTCTGTGGATAGATGAACCCGCGTGGGGTACGGCTTGCCTATACAGTTATAATCAAACTTTTGAGGAATGGCAACGACAATTGCTACCAGGTGCCCCCATTCGATGACCTCCATTGCCCAACTGCGCGCGCTGATTCTCAAGGCCAAACACGCGTATTACACCAACGCCGAGCCCCTCCTGAGCGATGCCGAATACGACGCCCTAGAGGACGAGTTGCGCCAACGCGCACCCCAGGATCCAGTTTTGGCGCTGATCGGATCGCCCGTCCCGGCCAATACGCTGCTCACCAAGGCGCGCCACCGCCTGCCCATGGGCAGCCAGAACAAGGTCAATGCAGAAGCAGAATTTCGCCAATGGGCCCAAAAGGCGGGGCCCCGCGGAATCCATGCCAGCTTGAAGGGCGACGGGGCCAGTGCCGCCGCCTATTACGAGCAGGGGCGCTTGATGCAGGTGATTACCCGCGGGGATGGCACGATTGGTGAAGACATCACCGCCAATGCCCTGCGTTTTCAGGGTCTCCCCGCCTGGGCGGGGGATGGGCAGGAGGGGTTTACCGGAGCCGTGCGCTTTGAAGTCATCCTGACCCTGGAGGCCTGGGCGCGCCTGGACCCCACCCGGAGCAAAAACCCACGCAATGCGGGCAGTGGCATCATGGGGCGCAAAAATGGTCAGGACTGTGAGGCTTTGAGCATTTATGCCTTCGACCTGGAGGAAAACCGTGACGGATCTCCCGTGGACTTTGCCACAGAATCGGCCAAGATGGCGCGCTTGGAGTCCTTGGGCATACAGGTCATAGCGCATCAGCACTGCCCCACGGTGGAGCAGGCCGTGGCCTATTTTAGAGAGGTGGCGCGCACCCGCCACTCCCTCCCCTTCTGGATTGACGGGGTGGTGATGAAGCTGGAGGATCTGGCCGTGCAACAGGCCCTCGGCGAGACCGCCGGGCGCCCCAAAGGCCAGGTGGCCTGGAAGTTCGACTCGGTGGGAGTAGAAACCGAGTTGCAGGGGGTGCTCCTCAGCGGAGGCCACACCGGCGCCCTGATTCCTACGGCACAGCTGCGCCCCGTGGAGATTGGGGGAACCACCGTGCGCCATGCCACCTTGGTGAATTTTGACGAAATCGCCCGTCTGGACCTGGCTATCGGAGATCGCGTCTGGTTGGTGAAAGCCAACGACATCATCCCCAAAATCATCCGCGTCACCCAGCGTCCGGTTTGGCGCCAGGCCATCGTGCCCCCGGCGCGCTGCCCCTTTTGCGGCGCAGAAGTGGCCCGGCGCACCACCACGGAGGGCACGCAGGGAGCTATTCTCACCTGCACCAACCGGGAGTGCCCCAAAAAATCCACGGGCAAGATCAAACGCTGGATCGCCAGCCTGGATATTCAGGGCATTGGCGATGTCCTCCTCGAAGCCCTGGTGGAGCGCTTTGCGCTGGAGGATGCGGCCGATCTGTACACCTTGAAGGAAAAGAGCGCACAGATGGCGCAACTGGTCACCCACCCCGAGCGCGGGCTGACCCTGGGTGCCAAGCGTACCGCAAGCATTTTAGCCGCCATCGAGGCCAAACGCAGCCTGACCTTGAGCCAGTTTTTGGGCTCTCTGGGCCTGGAACACCTGGGCAAGCGCCGGGTGGAGTTGATGATCCAGCAAGCCAACGGGCAGCTGGATACCTTGGAGGATTGGCGTTCGGGCAAGTTGCGTGACCCGGCGCTGGCGGAACAGGTGGGGGCTCCCAACCGGGGCATCGCCATGCAGGATAGCATCGACGCCCAGGCCCCGGTCATCGACAAGATGCTGGCCTTTGGAGTGGAGATTCTCCCCCCTCAAGAGGATGTGCACGCCAGCGACGATACTGCAGCACGCAAAACCGTGTGCATCAGCGGCAAATTACCCAGTGGTCACAAGAAGTCCGATTACGCCCCGCTGCTGCAGGCGGCCGGCTACACCTTGGAGGAGGATGTGCGTCTGGGACTGGACTATCTGGTATTGGCCGATGCCCATTCCACCAGCCGCAAGGCGCAAAAAGCCCGCCAATGGGGGGTGCAGATTCTTTCGGAACCAGCGCTCAGGGAGCTGCTTGGCCTAACCCACCACGGATGACACTTTCCACAGCGCAAGTGAGAGCGCCTTATTTGCGGGCATAGCGATGGACTTGGTGGCACTTATTCCGAAGGCCGTGCAATCAGCGGACGAGCAGGCGGGGCAAGTGCCTGAACAGCACGCCGAGCGCAAACCATAAGTTCTTCGGGAAGCAGCTGCCTAGCAATTGTTGCTCAGGAAAACCATTCAAGGCCGAGCTTGAGCGGCAGTAGCCAAAAAAGAGCGTAGCAACCGCGCTACTGTGTTATCTTACGTTATGCATACAACGTATTACATGGAGATGATGATGCATAAGCGAATGACAATCACGCTGGATGAAGCGGTGTACGAAGGCTTGAACCGGACGATTGGCAAACGGCGCATGAGCCAGTTCATCGAGGATTTGCTGCGTCCGCATGTGCTGGATACGGCGCTTGATGACGGCTACAAGGCGATGGCTGCAGACAAGGCGCGTGAAGCTGAAGCGCAGGACTGGTGCAACTCACTCGCAAAGGATATGGCCGATGAAGCGCGGTGAGGTGTGGTGGGTAGAATTCGACCCTTCTGTGGGGAGCGAGATTCGCAAAAAACGCCCTGCCGTGATCGTCAGCAACGATGCGGCCAACCGGAATCTGGCGCGGGTAGTGGTGGTGCCGCTGACTAGCAATACCGGGCGGTTGTACCCCAGTGAGGCGGTGGTGACGGCCGGCGGTCAAAGCAGCAAAGCGATGGCCGACCAGATCATGGCGGCAGACAACTCACGCTTGAAGAGCCAGCTTGGCGAGTTATCCAAGGTGGATATGCTGGCGGTTGAGGACGCAATCAAGGTTCACTTGGCACTGCCAAGATAAGTCGCGGAATCAAGCGCAAAGAGGCTTTCGCGGCATAAACGCAGCCCGCATCTGCCCGGCGCATTTATTCTACGATCCCCTTGAACCCACGTTACACCCAGGCATCACTGCGCGTATCTGGGTCAGTTTCCATGAGCTGAAGTGGCGTAAGCAGGCTAACCGGGAGGTCCATGAGGCTGTTGGCTACTACGACAGAAAATCCCATATCTGCTACGCACCACCATGATCAGCACCACAATAACCATTGGAATTTCAGACTGCTGGTGACATTGAGGGCGAAGATTTTCTGCACTGGCTGATTATTTGGTCGAGGTGGCTTGCTGTATATTCGATGGAGGATCGCCTGAGTGAATTTCGGCGGGTTCCGGGCTTGAAACCACTGGGAACACCCCTGTTTTATCCAACAGGTCTCTCATCGCCAAGTCAACCATCGGTTTTCCTATCAAGGTTGGCGCCAAGGTCTCCACTTGCGATGCAGCCCTCATGTCCCCCTGTTTATCATGACGGTTCAGAACCATCACCGCCATTTGAGGAAAAGCCATCGTGCCATTGACCTTGTGAGGCTGATTTTCCGTAAAAACGCCAGCTGGTGAGCTCTCCACCCCTCCTTGTTTTTGCCCTGCCATGAGAAAGCCGAACCCTCTGGTAATATTAGAGCGAAGGTCATGTTTTTCTTCCAGCGTTTGGGGCAGTTTTATTTTCCCATTATGCAAATCCGATGCGGGGATTGATATTCCCTCGTATAGAGGCCCGCCAGGCGCTGAAAAATCACCCTGCAACTGGTAGACCACCTCTGCTTCTCCGGGCGTTTCTGTCAGTTGATACCCTTGTTGTTTCAGAATGGACTGCAGGCTTGTACTAAAAACGGTATCTCCTTCAAAGCCCACATAAATCTTTCGATTCCGATCGGCTTCGATGTTAAAAGGTGAAAGGGTTCCGTTTACCTCCCGATATTCTGGTTCTTCTGTCATATTGTCAACAGCAAGTTGAAATTGGCTACCAGGCAGCAGTTTGAAATTCCAATTGGCCCCTGATTTCGGGCTTGCGTTGTACCTGACCTTTCAGA
>JAJZHV010000172.1 GCA_021804345.1 Pseudomonadota bacterium
CGTCATGCGCGCCTCGGGCATGTCCCGCAATCGCTTAGCTTGGGCCTTGATGCGTATTGGCGTGATGTTTGTCCTGGCGGCTTTCCTGCTTGGGGAATTCCTCATGCCAGTGGCAGAGGAGGCGGCACAGCAATGGCGCTTGAAGGCGCTGAACAATTTTGTGGCTACTCAGTTTCGTTCTGGCATTTGGGTGAAGGATCAGGGTAGTTTCATCAATGTGCGCGAGCTCATGCCGGATAAGTCCCTGCGCGATCTGCGCATTTATGACTTTGACCAGGAGCGGCGCTTGCGCCGGATCAGTACGGCAAAAAAAGCCGTGTATCTGCAAGACCATGAATGGGTGCTCACCGATGTGCAGCGCACCGCGTTTTCAGAACAGGGGGTGAGTGTGACGCATGATGAGCAAATCACCTGGAATTCGGTCATCACGCCACAAGTGATGTCCACCCTGTTGGTGGAACCCGAGCAGATGTCTGTGTGGAATCTGCTGGGCTATATCCGGCATTTGCGCGACAACCGCCAGCAAACGGTTCGCTTTGAAATTGCCGAATGGAGCAAGTTGCTGTACCCCTTTTCCATTCTGGTGATGATGCTGTTGGCGTTGCCCTTTGCCTTGCAGCGGCCTCGCGCCGGCGCGGTGGGGATGCGCATCATGATTGGCATCGGACTGGGCCTGGGGTTTTATCTGTTCAGCCGGTTTTTTTCGTATCTGGGGCAACTCAACAGCTGGAATCCGGCCTTGAGTGGCTTAGCCCCCAGCCTGATGTTTTTGGCACTGGCCTTTTTTCTGGGTTGGTGGACCGAACGCAACGCGTAACCCGCTGCCCGGCAATGGGTGTTTAAAGGGCGTGCGAGACCCGGATCAGCTGCAATCCCAACAGTCGATCGTGCAGAAACTGGCCTTCGCGGTCCAGTGCTACCCAGAGCAGGCTGATACCCGAGAGCAAACCTACCCAGGCCAGCAGGTAACGCAGAACACATCGGGACCAGGAAGGGGAGAGCTGCGCCTGATCCACCAGACGCAGGCGCCAGGTTTTCATGGGCACCGTTTGCCCGCCACGATGCCAGAAGTAACTGAAATACAGCCCCAGGACCACAAACAGATAGATACGATAGGCCATCCGGAATTCGGGGTGTTGTCCGTAGTGGGTCACCAGGACGAAGGGAAGCCCGGCAGCCATGAGAATACCCGCCATGATCAGGGCTTCATAAATCATGCAGACGAGTCGCGGCCATAAGGGAAGACGGTTGGGCATCAGTAGGAGGGTCCTGTAAGGGGTGCAGGGGAGTTGCCTTGCGCGGTGGTGCCAGCAGCTGGCAGGTTGCCCGCAGCCCCCCCGGGGTTGGCGGTTGAGGGCGGCGCGAGGAGGGTTGGCGCGGCAGGCGCGGTGGTTGCACCCGCAGGGCCTGTGGGCAAGGCGTTGACACTGGGGTCTGTAGCGGGAAGCGGTTTGGCCTGTAGCCGGGATTTGACCTGTGCGCGTTTTTCAGGGGGGAGATCACGCCAAGTTTTGAAGTTTTGGCGCGCAGTTTCGCGCTGTTCCCGAGGCAGGCGGGTCCATTCGGGGATGCGTGCCTGAAAGCGGGCCTGCTCGGCCGGGGTAAGTTGCGGGTAATGTTTGGCGGCTTTGACCAGACGTACCCGTTGGGTTTGCGTGAGCGTGTCCCAGTCTTTTTTAGCGGGGGCCAGAATAACCTGTTGGTCGGGCGTCAGGGCGTCCCAGCGCAAGGGCACAGCTTGGCTCCAGGCAGGAGTCCAGGCACCGAGCAGAAGCGCAACAACCAGGATCAGCGTGTTTCTTGCAGCCATGCACCGAAGTCTTTTTGAGCAAAGGTTTGCGGAGAAATTTCGCTGGACAGCAATTTGGCATCCAGTTGCCCGTTGTCATCCTCATTATCGCTAGACCAGTCGCCCAACATAAAAATGGTGAGCGCCATGAGCAGTGTGATGAGCATCATGCGCATGAAGGGGGAGAACTGTCCGCCCCTGAGGTGAAACGAGCCGTGACCATGGGAATGGGCCTGCAGGGAAGCCAGAAAACCGAATCGCGCCGGTTGCGCCACAGGAACCCGTGCCAGGGCCTTTTGGCGCAGGGCGTACAAACGCCCGGCCTGCTCGGGGGGCAGCTGACTGGTGCCTTCGTCCAGATGGCGAATGATCTGCTGGGCGATGTCGAATTCGTTCATAGGGTAATCCCTCGGGCAGCTAATAGGACAGACAATGAATGCACCGCCCGCGAGCAATGTGTTTTGACACTGCCTTGCGAGCAACCCATGACGGCAGCAGTTTCTGCCACGTCCATCTCTTCCCAGTAACGCAGCAGGAAAGCTTCTCGTTGACGTGCCGGGAGTTTTTCCAGCGCTTTTTCGATCTCTGAAAAAATCTGCTTCTGGTTCAAGGTGTTGTAGGGGGTTTCTGAAGAGCTGCCGGCAGGGCCCGTGGCGGGGACGGATTCCAGAATATCGTAGTCGTCCCCCTCTTCCGCGGACTGGAACATGCTGGCCAGGGGCGTCCACCAGGCGCGAATTTTCGAGCGGCGAAAATGATCATGAATGGTATTTTGCAGGATGCGCTGAAACAGGGGGGGCAACTCCGCTGCCGGTTGTGCATGATATTTTTCCGTCAACTTCAACATGGCCTCTTGCACAATGTCCAGCGCAGCCGATTCATCGCGAACGGCGTACAGGGCATGCTTGAGGGCGCGGCGTTCCACGCTGGCCAGAAAATCGGATAACTCCAGGGGTGAAGCCAGAATATTTCTCCTGATGAGTGCTGCACGCGGAAGTATAAACCTTGACCAAATCTTCCGGAATCTTTAACCTACAAGGTTTTCAGTGGTAGAACCATGCGACTCTCCGGTGCAGAAATCACAATCCAGTGCCTCCAGGAAGAGGGTGTCGAATATGTCTTCGGCTACCCCGGTGGGGCTGTCTTATACATCTATGATGCCCTGTTTAATCAGGACAAGGTCAAACATATTCTGGTGCGCCATGAGCAAGCGGCCGTGCATGCGGCCGATGGTTATGCTCGGGCCAATGGTCGCCCCGGCGTTGCTCTAGTC
>JAJZHV010000173.1 GCA_021804345.1 Pseudomonadota bacterium
CCTGGGCGATTTCTTCCGGGCGCGAGCCCGCCTGCAAGCGCGCCAATACCCGGTCCTGGGCGGCTACCTGGGCCTGGGAGCGGCGCAAGGCCTCACGAAAACGGTCAGGCTCCAGTTCGGCTAAAACCTGTCCGGGTTGGACCGTGTCGCCCTCTTGCACCAGCACATGGGCAATGCGCCCCGAATCCTGAAAGGCGATCTGTATTTCCCGCAAATCCACATTGCCATACACCGTGAGGATGCCCGAAGGGGCTGAATGACTGCGGGAATACAAGAACACAGCACTTCCGGTCAGTACAACCAGAACAAGGAGCGCAAGCAGCAATCGTTTCCGCGGAATTCCCTTGGGAAGTTGCGAGACTTTGCCGGGCGGTTGGCTCATGAGAGAGAAGCCCTTTTAACGAGGAATCAACGGAAAAAGTTGGCGCCAGATGGGTGAGAGGTTTCCACCAGATCAGGGGGCAACCGGATGAGCCCCTTCGTGCAACAGGGAGTTGACCGATTCCAGGTCGGCCACGCTCAACAGACCAGCCGCCGCCTTGAGCGAGATGCGCGCCAGCACATGGCTATACAGCGCCACATTGTAAGACTGCTCGCTGCGAATATAATCGGTGGCGATGTTGAGGACATCCACAATAGAACGGGTTCCCACTGTATAGCCGGTTCGGGTTCCTTCCAGGGAGATCTTGCTGGAGGCCACCTGGGTTTTGGCAGCCTCCAACTGCGCCACGCTATCTTCCAGATTCAAAAAGGCCGTTTGTGTATTGAGGGTGACCTGATCTCGTACCCCCTGCAATCCCTGCAGGCTGGCGCGTGCCTGGGCCTGGGCTTGATCGACGGTGGCCGTGATCTGGCCGCCGTCGAACAGCGGCATGGTCATGTTCAGGCTGGCTCCCTTCTGATTGATGTCCAGATTGGGGAAGGGGGCGCCCATCACATGTTGCGAAATGCCCTGCACATTGACCACCGGCCAGCGTGCGCGGCGGTTGAATTCCACCTGTTCCTGGGCAATCCGCAGCAGCGCTTCATTCTGATGGATGAGGGGCTGGTTTTGCAGTGCCGTTTCTACCCAGTCCGCGCTGTTGTCGGGTTGGGGAAGCATGGGCTCGAAGGAGCCCAGATCAGCCAGCGCGCCGGTTTCCTGATGAGTTAGGCGTTGCAGTTCACGCCGTGCCACCGTGACGGCGTTATGTGCCCGGATGCGCTCGGACCGGGCGGCGTCCAGTCGGGCCCGGGCCTCGTGCACGGCGATCAGGTCCCCGGTGCCCACTTCCAGGGTGGCGCGGGTTTGCTGATCGAGGGTGGTGAGCAACTTTTCCTGCTCCTCGGCCACGCGGTTTTGGGCTTCAGCCTGCAGGACGGCAAAATAGGCGTTGGCCAATTGAAGAGCCAACTGTTGCTGGGTGTAGACCAAGGCGGCTTCGCTGGCCTGAATTCGGTTGTCGGCCTGGGCCAGAGCTGTCCAGGCCTGCCCGTTGAACACCGTCTGAGTCAAATTGACGCTGAAGTTGTTGGAGGGATAGCTTTGTGAAATAGGATTACCCAGACCGGTGATTCCAGCGGTATTTTCCCCAAAACCAGCGCTCAAGCCCATGTGTGGCCACCAGGCGGAACGGGCCAGCGGCCGGCTTTGCAGGTCGGCCTCAAGGCTGGCCTGCGCCTGGGCTAGGATGGGATCAGAATGCAGAGCCCATTGCCAGCTTTGTAACAGGTTTTCGGCCTGGCAAGAAGCGGCACCAAACCCTGTTAGGAGTACCAGAAAAGTGGCCAGTGGCAGGGTGCAGAACCATGTATTGGAACGCAAGGACATATCAAAAAACCATCCTGAGGGGACCAGTGGAAGAGTTTACTTCTCAGGATTTTACCCCAAGGCGCCCGCCGATGGTGAGCAACCCACGTCATCCGCAGGCGAACGGGCGCCCGATGCCTCGGTTACAGAATTTGACATATACTATGGGGCATAAGCGATGTGGGTATTTTTGCGATAAATTAATTCAGCAATAGGGCGGATAGTGAAATTTCCTGGGGATCGGGTGATGAGCGTGTTGGATCCGTATCAGTTGTTTCTGCAAGCGGCCCCGGATGCTTTTTTTGTGCACGATGGTCAGGGCCAGATTCTGGAGGTCAATGACAAGGCCTGTACCAGTCTGGGTTATTCCCGCGAGTCCCTGCTGACCATGAATGTCCTAGATATCGAACAGGATTTTGATCGAACCCAGGCCCTGGCGCTGTGGGCTGCCATGCAACCGGGGCAAACCAGCGAAATCAATGGCACCCATCGGCGCTGCGACGGCTCCACATTCCCGGTGCAGGTGCATGCCAAGGCTCTGGTTCAGGGGGGCATGACCTATCAATTCGCGCTGGTCCGGGATATCTCCGCACAAAATACCCTAGAGCAACAATTGCAGCGCCAAGTCAAGCTGTATTCCGCCTTGAGCGAAATCAACCAGGCTGTTGTCCGCCTGGTTTCCGAAGCGGATCTATTTCCCCTGGTTTGCCGCGTTGCGGTGGAATTGGGGGGCATGAAGATGGCCTGGGTTGGCCAATCCTCCTCACAAGACACTCTGGTTCCTGTCTGTTGGTTTGGTTGTGGGCAGGAATATCTGACCCATCTGATTGTTGCCATCGATCCGGCTGTGCCCGAGGGCCAGGGGCCGGCGGCCATCTGCTGGCGCGAGCAACGCAGTGTTATCGTCAATGATTTTTCCTCTCACGCGTTGACCGCTCCCTGGCGTGAAATAGCTGCTAGATACGGATGGCATGCCTCCGGCACCTTTCCCATCGCGCGCGCTGGGAAACCCTATGCCATCCTGGGCGTGTACCACGATCAGGTGGGCGCGTTCGATGCTGCAGCCATCGCCTTGATGGAGGAGATGGCGCGTGACATCAGTTTTGCGCTGGACCAGTTCGACCGCAACAGGGGCCGCCTCCAGGCCATGGAAACCGTGCGTAGCCAGAATGAATTCCTGAGTGCGATCCTAGAAGCCGAACCGGAATGCGTGAAGGTATTGGGTCCTGACGGCCGACTGACGCACATGAATCCTGCCGGGC
>JAJZHV010000010.1:0-12088 GCA_021804345.1 Pseudomonadota bacterium
GCTTATCAAAAACGCCCTGACCGATCCCGGTTATGCCCTATGGCACGCGCATGCGCATCAACAGGGTTATCGCTCGGTGCTGGCGCTGCCTCTGGTGTCGTTCCAACAGATCATTGGGGTCATGACCATCTATTCGCGCCAGGAAGATGGCTTTTCTGCAACTGAAATCGAGTTGCTAGATCAGTTATCCAAGGATCTGGCCTTCGGAATCGTGTCCTTACGCACCCGCCAACTTCAGGAGCAAAGCTCTGAACGCCTGCTGGAAAGCCTAGAAGGAACCATTTCCGCCATGTCTGCCACCATGGAAATGCGCGATCGTTACACCTCGGGCCACCAACAGCGGGTTGCCGAGATATCCCGGACCATTGCCGAGGCCATGGGGCTTTCCTCCGATGAAATTCATGGAATCTATCTGGCGGCCCAAATTCATGATGTGGGTAAAATTCATATTCCAGCCGAAATCCTGACCAAGCCAGGACGGCTGAACGAACTGGAATACAGCTTGGTAAAAACCCACCCCCAAAACGGTTTTGACGTATTGAAAAACATCAAATTCCCCTGGCCCATTGCCCGCATGGTCCATCAACATCACGAACGTTTGGATGGCTCTGGGTACCCCTTGGGACTTAAAAACCAGGAGATTTGCCTGGGGGCAAAAATCATCGCCGTCGCCGATGTATTGGAAGCCATGGCTTCGCACCGGCCCTATCGTCCAGCGCTAGGCCTGGATGCTGCCCTGGAAGAAATTAGCCGCCACAGCGGAACACACTTCGACCCAGCCGTGGTCAAGGCCTGTCTTCAGCTGTTTCAGGAGCGGGGATATCAGGTGCCCACGTAATTGCACGCCCTGAAATACCCACCCGCCTGGGACATCAATCTACCGGAAAACGATAATCGGCCCGACCCAGCAAACGCAAAAAGGCATCCACCACCGCTTCGTCGTAGAGCCTGCCACGCTGTGCACTGATTTCACGAGAGGCCAGGGTTAAACCCAGCGCCGGACGATAGGGCCGGTGCGAAGCCATGGATTCCACCACATCAGCCACTGCCAGCACCTTGGCCTCTGGCAGGATCTCGGCGCCGATCAAGCCGTAGGGGTAGCCGCTGCCATCCAGACGTTCGTGATGCTGCAAGACGATCTGGGCGATCGGTAGGGAAAAGGCCATTTCTTTCAGAATCTGATGCCCCTTGTCCACGTGCAACTTCACCAGGTCATATTCCAGCGGGGTCAATTTGCCGGGTTTGGATAAAATCTCGATGGGCACGGCAATCTTGCCGATATCGTGCACCAGTCCGATCAGTTCCAGGTCCTGACATTTTTTTTCGGGCCAGCCCATTTCCCGGGCAATATCAGAAGCCAGAATTCCCACGCGCCGTTCGTGTCCTGCCGTGTAGGGGTCGCGTGCTTCCACCATATTGGCCACAGCCTGCAATGCACTGCGCATGGATTCTTCCATCTGCTGCACGTAGGCCCGGCTTTGTATTTCGTTTTGTTTGCGCTCTGTTATATCAATGGAGATTCGACCGATGAAGCGCGGGTTTCCCGATGCATCCAGCACTGGAAACACGTGAGACTCATAATGACGGGGTTGGTCTTTGACAAAAAACTGTTCTTCCACAGAAGTGCAGGTCAGGGAATTCAGAACCCGCAGATCATGTTCGCGAAGACGGTTGGCTAGATGCGCCGGAAGCAGTTCATGGTCGGTCTTGCCGCACACGGACCCATCAGAAAACCCATGGAGCCGATGCATGAGGGGATTAGCTAGGACATAACGACCCTCGATAGTTTTGAGGGATAGGGCCGAGAAGGAGTGTTCTATGATGGCATCGAGCTGTGATTCCCGATCCTGCAAGGTCGGTTTGGCGGTTTTCTGATCGGTGATATCGGTGGAAACCCCGTACAGGCCAATGATTTGTTGTTGGGCATCCCGCAGGGGCTTTTTGACAGACCAGTAGTAGCGCGTTTCCCCTGTGGCCTTGACGACATTTTTTTCCTCACATTCGAGGTCTTGGCCCGCATCCAGCACCAGACGGTCGTTATCCATGAGGGCCCGGGCCTGGGCCAGATCAAAAAAATGACTGTCATCCAGGCCGATGATCTGCTCCTCGGAGCGGCCAAACAGGATTTGAACTTTTTGATTGACGTACAGATAGCGCCCCTGGTTATCCTTCAGGTAGACATAGTCCTCCGTCAAATCGAGAGCCGATTTGAGCCCAGCCAGCAGCGTGGGTAACGCGAGGTTCTTCAAGACAGTATCAACCATTGCACGATCCGGGATAGTTCTCGGTGGTTCAGACCCCCATGGTAGAGCAAATTCCCCCGGTAAAAAATCTGAATTTTAAGAAGGGACTGCGAAGGTTCAGGAAAGGTGTCTGGCGCGGCGCAATCCCAGACCGATCATGAGGACGGCCAACAGCAGGGGAAGGGCATGATGAATCCAGGGATCATGCACCCAATGCACCCCTACCCAGGCGGGATCCGACAACAGCATGTCCCCGGCCACATAGCCCAACAACCCCCCGCCCAGGAAGATGACAGCAGGATGGCGGCGCATGAGACGCATCAACAGTTCACTACCCAGCAGGATAATCGGCACGCTGGTCAACAGCCCCAACAGCAGTAAGGTCCAGTTTCCCCGGGCCACCGCAGCCAGACTGAGCACATTGTCCAAGCTCATAACCACGTCGGCCACAAGGATGGTCCAAATGGCGCTGCCAAGCCCTGGTCGCGCACCTTGGGAAGTGGCCGGCAGCGAGGGGTCTGGATTCCCCACCGCAGCGTGCGCCACTAGGCGCCAGGCCACCCAAAACAGCAACAGCGCCCCCAGGGTCTGCACATAAGACCAGGCCAGCACCTGCACGGCCACCACGGTCAACAGCACGCGCAACAGCACCCCGCCCACTGCGCCCAGCCACACAGCCCAGCGCCGTTGGGTGGCATGCAAGTCCTTGGCTGCCAGAGCAATGACCGCCGCATTGTCACCACTGAGAATCAGGTTGAGGCTGATGATCTGGAGCAGGGCCAGCCAAAAGTCGCTCGTCAAAAACTCGCTCATCCAGAGCCTGACCTGTTTGGTGTGGAAGACATCCGCCGAGAATACCACTGGCTGTGGAATAATGGCAGCATGAGTACCCGTACCCTGAATGGGGATCCCTGGAGACGTCGCCTACCCCGCTGTGCCACCCCCGCCTTGAACCGCCCCTGGCCCCCTCCTGGGCTTGCCACGCAGTCGGTGAAGGCCCTGCCGCGTGCCTTCTTGCATGCCTGGCTGGTGGATCGCGGCTCGCTGACAGCCCGTCTCAAAATCCGATGCCCCCAATTCCGGGTGATCCTTCTGACCCAGAGGCTGGAACCAGCACAACCGGACGAATGCCGTCTGCTGGGGTTGCGCCCAGCTCAAAAGGCCTGGGTGAGGGAGGTACTGCTGTGCAATGGGTCCACCCCTCTGGTATTCGCGCATTCAGTCCTGCCACGCAACAATGTTCGTGGCGCCTGGAACCTGTTTGCCGGACTGGGCTCTCGCCCTTTGGGAGAAGCCCTGTTTTCCAACCCGGCCATTGCCGGAGGACTCCTATGCTTCAAAACGATCAATCCGCATCATTCCCTCTTCCATCGCGTGGCCCGGCATACCCCAAAACGAATCCTGCAGGCCCGGCGCTCCCTGTTCGTCACCCGCCACAAAGCGTTACTGGTCACCGAAATCTTTTTGTAACCTGGCCTGCGTCTGTCTTGGTCACTCCGGTGCCCGGGCGCACGAAAATTGTGCAAATCCGCTCAATCGCCCCATAATAGTGCCTTTGTTGACTGGGTTGTCGGTAAAGGAGCCTCCATGGAAACCCTGAAATCGGGTAGTGATTCGCTTTTTATTCTTCTGGGCGCCATTTTGGTGCTGTTCATGCATGCGGGGTTTGCCTTTCTGGAGTTGGGTACCGTGCGCCGTAAAAATCAGGTCAACGCCCTGGTGAAGATTCTGATGGACTTTGCCATTTCCACGATCGCGTATTTTTTTATTGGCTATTGGGTCGCCTACGGCACCCAGTTCTTTTCCACGGCCGAAACCCTTGCCGCCAAAAGCGGGTTTGAACTGGTCAAGTTTTTCTTCCTGCTGACTTTTGCAGCGGCCGTACCGGCCATCATCTCGGGGGGAATTGCCGAGCGCGCCCGCTTCGAACCACAACTGTTGGCCACCTTCCTGTTGGTGGCCTTGGTCTATCCTTTTTTTGAAGGCATTGCCTGGAACAATCATTTTGGTATTCAGGATTGGATTACCGCGCAAACCGGCTTTGCCTTTCACGACTTTGCCGGTTCGGTGGTGGTCCACGCCGTGGGGGGGTGGATTGCCCTGCCCGCGGTGTTGCTGCTGGGAGCGCGCCATGGGCGGTACAACAAAGAGGGGAGCATCACTGCCCATCCCCCTTCCAACATCCCTTTCTTGGCCTTGGGCGCCTGGATTCTGGCCGTGGGTTGGTTCGGTTTCAATGTCATGAGCGCCCAGACCCTCGACAAGATCAATGGGTTGGTGGCTCTCAATTCCCTCATGGCCATGGTGGGGGGCACCATTGCCGCCTGGCTGGCTGGCAAAAATGACCCCGGCTTTGTGTACAACGGTCCCCTGGCCGGACTGGTTGCTGTCTGTGCCGGGTCTGATGTCATGCACCCCTTGGGGGCACTGGTGGTGGGTCTGGTGGCTGGCGTGCTGTTTGTCCGGATGTTCACACTAGTACAAAATCGCTGGAAAATCGATGACGTGCTGGGTGTCTGGCCCCTGCACGGACTATGCGGGGCTTGGGGTGGGCTTGCGGCAGGTATTTTTGGACTCAAGGCGCTGGGCGGAATGGGCGGGATCAGTTTTCTGGGACAACTGGAAGGAACCGTCTTAGGCATCCTCATCGCCCTGACCGGTGGGTTTGTGGTCTATGGCGCACTTAAGGCAACGCTGGGCTTACGCCTGGACCAGGAGTCCGAATACATGGGGGCCGATTTATCGATTCATAAAATCAGTGCCACCCCAGAACGGGATTCATGACCCTGTTCACCCCGCCCACACCATGTAACAATAGGGCATGGTCAAGGTCACGAAACGCCTGTGGTGGTTTGCTGGCGCCCTGGGATTGATTCTGCTGGGCAGCAGCCTGCTGTTGCCCAGCCTGATCAAAACACAGCTTCAAACGCAATTAGCGCAGGCCCTGCACCGCCCGGTATCCTTGGGGGACATCCAGTTTTCGCTGTGGTCTGGGCGTGTAGAGCTTCAGGACCTGAAGGTCCTGGAACCCGATGGCAAAAGTCTCCTGCTGGGCGTAGAGCAGATCCAGCTGCACTGGTCCGCTCAAAGCCTGTGGCAAAGGGCCCCCATCCTCCAAAGCCTGACCCTGGTTCATCCCCGACTGCATCTGGTAGTGCTGGGACCTCACCAACTGAATGTGTCTGATCTGCTCGCCCCAGATTCCTCGCACCACCCTTCCTCCGACTCGCTCATGGCTTTTGCCGTGCATCAACTCGTGGTTTCCGAGGGCGCCATTGATTGGGAGGATCGTCTTCATCACACGCATCACCAACTGGACCACCTTCAACTATTGATTCCGCTGGTTTCTACCCTGGAGGGCCCCCAATCCCCCGCCCTGGAACCCCATCTTGAAGCCCAACTGGACGGTACCGGGCTGCAACTCACCGGACACGTGCAACCCTTTGCCAAAACCCTGGCGGGGCAATTGCAGATCAGCGTTCATGCTCTGCCGGTACCCCACTATCTGGCAGATCTGCCTCCCACTCCCAACCTGCAGGTGTTGGGCGGGCTGGCATCGCTGCACCTGCAGATCGCCTTTGCCCCGGGCGCTGCTCCCGGGGCGCTGAGGGTGAATGCCCGGGGCGAGCTCCTTCTGGAGCACGCCACCCTGCACTTGCATGCCCCGCATGCCCTTGATCTGGCCTGGGACAAAGCGCAGGCACAGCTTCAGGGGCTGGTACTCGACTGGCCTTCGGGGGCCCTACAACTGGATCAGCTTCAACTGGATCTGCACGGGGTCACTGTGACGGACGCGGCCCTTCAACCCGCTAGGCCCTGGCCCATCGCGCGCATCGAGCTGGCGCTTCAGCCCTTGCGCTGGCCCTTGAGCCTGCCTGGCACCCCCTCGCAGCACTCGAAGACGCCCGACTCACGGGTTGATCTGCATGTGCAACTGGCCGCTTCGTCCCCGGCATTGGGCCACCCCAAGGGAAACACTGCCCCCGCAGCGCGTCCTCGCACGCAATCCCTGCGCCTGCATGGAACGATTCAGTGGCAACCGTTACTGGCTCAAGGGGACCTTGAGCTTAACAATCTGGATCTGGCACCCTTCAACCCCTACCTCCTTGCAGTCGCACCGGTGCTGCTGGCACGTGGCGAACTGGGCCTGCGGGGCCATCTAACGCTGCAGCAGCCAGAGGGTGCTGCGCTTCAGGAAAGTTATCAGGGTCAGTTGTTGGTTACCCACCTGCGTGTGCTGGACGCCGTGGACGCCCAGGAACTGGGGCAATGTCGAACCTTGTTCCTGACGGGGATAGATCTGCGCGGGTGGCCCCCTTCCATTACGATCGGGCAACTGGTGCTGGATGATTTTTCCACCCGCCTAGTGCTCAACCCCCAGGGACACCTAAATCTGGAGCAACTGACAGCGGCACATCCACCAGCAACTTCTCCACCTCTGCCCACCGTGCCGGCTTCGAACGCCACGCGCGCAACCCCCCAGGCGCCCGACACCGCCCCGCTCCGTTTCCGGATTGGGAAAGTCATCCTGCAGGGAGGACATGTGCATTACCGGGACCACTATATTCAACCGCACTTTAGTGCCGATCTGGAAAACCTGGGAGGCGTGATCGCCCCCTTGACTCCCGGTCAAAACGCACGGATCGATCTGCGCGGTCGCGTCAACACGGCGCCGCTCACAATCCAAGGCTGGTTGGACCCCACGATGCAGGCCCTTGCACTGGATGTGCACGGACAGGTGACGGGCATGGACCTATCCCCCATGACGCCCTATGCCAACAAATATCTGGGTTACGGCATCGCGCAGGGAAAGCTTTCTTTTCAGGCAGACTATCAGGTTCGACAGCAACAACTGACGGCTCAAAATCATCTGGTGTTAGATCAGCTTAAACTGGGCCCGGCGGTTCATAGCCCCCAGGCCACGCATCTTCCGGTAGAACTGGCACTTTCCCTGCTGCAGGATAGCAACGGCGTCATCGACGTACATTTACCCATTCAGGGCGCGCTGGACGATCCCCAATTTTCAGTGTCCGGAATCGTTTTGCGCATGCTGGAAAACTTGCTGGAAAAGGCACTCACCTCCCCCTTCGAGATGCTTCAGTCCTTTTTTGAAGATCACAGCCGTGCCTCCTGGATTCCCTTCGATCCGGGAGATAGCAGCCTCAATGCCAGCGCCCTAAAAAAATTGCAGGCCATGTCCCACGCCCTGCAAGCACGCCCCCGCCTAAAACTGGACCTGCAAGGCCAAGCGGTGGCCGCAGCGGATGCCGAACCCTTGCGCCAGCAATGGCTGGCGCGCCAGATCCATCAGCTCTGGATGCGGCAACAATTGGCCAGCGGCAAAAGTGTAACCAGCGCAGATCACCCTCCTCCCGGCGAGGAACGCCGGTTGCTGCAACAGGTTTATGAGCAGACCAATTTTGTCAAACCACGCAACGTCCTTGGTTGTGAAAAACAGCTATCTGTCGAGGAAATGAAAAAACTGCTGTTGGCCAACAGGCCCGTGGAGGGCAACGCACTGGAGCAGCTTGCCAGACAACGGGCGCAAAGCGCTCAGGACTGGTTGAATCACACCGGAGGAATTGCAGCGGAGCGTCTGTCTGTCATTCAGGAGTCCCACAAGCAGGCCGCAGCCATTTCTTCTACGGCCCCGGGGGCACGCGTGGATTTTTTTCTGCACTAGGCGACGGTTACAGCACCAGCTGATGCGTAATCGCATAATGGACCAATTCGGCATTGGTCCTGAGACTCATTTTTTCCAGCAACCGCGCCCGATAAACACTCACCGTCTTGGCACTCAGAGACATGATTTGCGCAATCTCGCTGAGACGTTTGCCCGAAGCAATCAGACAGAGTGTCTGGTATTCACGATTGGACAGGAGCTGGTGGGGCAGGTCATTTTGGCGCTGTGTCAGATTTTCGGCCAGTTGCATGGCCGTTTCGGGGCTAATGAATTTTTTTCCGCTGGCCACCTGGCGCACGGCTGCCGTCAATTGGCTCAGGGACCCCTGTTTGTTCAGATACCCCGCTGCACCGGATTTGAGGGAGCGAATGGCGTATTGATCCTCAGGATACATACTAAGAATGACCACGGGAACATCCGGATGGTGGCCACGAATCTTTTTTAGCACCTCCAGGCCGTTTTCACCCGGCATGCTGATATCCAGCAAGATCACGTGGTACCGGTTTTCACGCAACAGGGACAGGGCCTCGGCCCCACTGGCAGCGTCTCCCGTAACGCGAATATCGGGAGTGTCGTCAAATAACTGCTTGATTCCTTTTCGAATAATGGAATGGTCGTCAATAACAAGGACGTTGATCATTTGTTATCACCGTTCTGCGGCCCTGGACCTTACCCGCGTTTAACGTGAGGCCCAGAATCTGCGATCTCCATTCAGTTTGTCGAAAAAACATAACACTGCGATGATTGTAATCGACTCCGACCCGTATGAACAGCCAAAGCCCGCTCACGCCGTTGATAAACCCCCTAGAGGGGTGCGGGAATGTCTGCACCCTCTTGAACTTTGGAGGCTTTTCATGATCCACTATGCATTCAACAGGAGACCGCCCCCATGACCCCATCCCTTCGCCTTGCAGCCCCCTTGGCCGCTTGTTTTATCGCCCTGCTCACCCATTCCTACACGGCCTTGGCCGCCGACAGGGACCCCACCCCCATGGCGCAGTGGATCAAGATGGGAAAGGAGGCGTTTTCCCACGAAACCTTTGCGGGGAATGGCCGGGTGTGCGAAACCTGTCATCTGCAGGGCGGAATGGTGCCTGGCCAGCGCCCCGACGGTGCCCCCATTCCCAGCCTAGCCAATGCTGCAGCCATTTATCCCCGGTTTAATGGGCGTCAGGGCAAGGTCATCACTCTGCAGGATCAAATTCGGGGCTGTGCAGGCAATGCTCTGGAAGGAACACCGCCGGCCTATGGCAGTGACACACTCAATGCCCTGACGGTTTATCTCACCTCCCTGGCCCAGGGCAAACCCCTCGACATGGGAGGAAAACCCCAATGATCCAACTGGTTTGCCCGCATTGCCAGACCTCAAACCGATTTCCCGAAGCCCGCCTGGGGGAACAACCGATTTGTGGTGCCTGCAAAAAACCCTTTCTCCAGGGGGTTCATGCCATGACCCCCCACAGTCTCGATGCGCTGATGCAGCAAGATGCCCTGCCCGTTTTGGTGGATTTCTGGGCCCCCTGGTGCGCGCCCTGCCGTCAATTTGCGCCAACATTTGCCGCTGCTGCTCAACAGCATGGCGGGAAACTGATTTTTGCCAAAGTCGATACGGAGGCCGAACCGTCCCTAGGTCAGCGCTTCACGATTCGCTCCATCCCCACCCTGGCCGTATTTGTTGCTGGGCAAGAGGCGGGGCGGGTCTCTGGTGCCTTACCTCCCAACCAACTGGAGTCCTTGATCGGACAAGTACTTCAGCACAGCGCTGCCAGGACCTGAGCCCCATGAGTGAAGCCCCCTTCGTTGTATTACAGCAGGAACAGGACTACGTATTTTCTCTTCACTTTGGCGCAGACAAGCCCCTGTGGAACGCAGACGAAGACCCTCCCCTGGGCACAGGGCGTGGCCCTACGCCCGTACAATTGCTTTTAGCGGCTGTGGGCAACTGTTTGTCGGACGCTCTGCTTTTTGCACTGCGCAAATTCAAACAGACCCCGGAACCTATCCAGACGCGCACCTGGGCAGATATGGGACGCAATTCCCAGGGTCGCATGCGCGTGCTGGCCTTGCACGTCACCCTGAAACTCGGCGTTCCAGCCGCACAACTACAGCATCTGGACCGGGTGCTGGATCAGTTCGAAGACTTCTGCACCGTGGGGGCAAGCGTTGCCCAAGGCATTCCCCTGCACATCACCGTGCTAGACGCCCTGGAACAGCGCTTGAAACCATCCCCTGCTGCACCACTCGTGGCACCCCACTGACCACGCCAGCACGGCACCGGCCTGATCAGCCCAGTGCTTTTTGACCCTCACGGATTCGAAAAAAAATCCCGATTTCCTTTGGAGATATCTTGTTGCGGCGCAATAAATTGCCTATAATGCTGCAATGCAGTATGGCGTGACGCGCGTATTCATATAAGGATGACAACATGAAATTTTCAGGAAAAGTAGCAATGGTTACAGGGGCGGCCAATGGCATCGGTTTGGCCACGGCACGAAAGTTTGCCCAAGAGGGCGCAATCGTTGCTGTTTGCGATTTGAACCAGGAACAGGTGGATAGCGCGGTGGCCTCCTTGCGGGAAGCCGGTGGTCAAGCCCATGGGTTTCAGATGAATGTGACCCAACGGCCTCAGGTGGATGCGGTGGTGGCGGCCATTGTGGAGCAATTCAAAAGCATCGATGTGCTGATCAACAACGCGGGTATCACCAAGGACGCCCGTCTGGTCAAAATGACAGAATCTCAGTTTGACGACGTCATTGATGTCAATTTGAAGGGCGTCTTCAACTGTACCCAGGCCGTGGTCCCGCACATGCTCAATCAGGGGGGCGGTGCCATTGTCAGCGCCTCCAGCGTGGTGGGCTTGTATGGAAATTTTGGCCAGACCAACTACGCTGCCA
Organism: Pseudomonadota bacterium; assembly: GCA_021804345.1. Classification (GTDB taxonomy): domain Bacteria; phylum Pseudomonadota; class Gammaproteobacteria; order Burkholderiales; family Ferrovaceae; genus JAJZHV01. The sequence continues at coordinate 10,821 of JAJZHV010000010.1, forward strand.
CCAAGTTTGGTGTTATCGGGTTTACCAAAACCTGGGCCCGTGAATTGGGTCCCAAGGGCATTCGGGTCAACGCAGTGTGCCCCGGCTTCATCGCTACCAGCATGTTGGCCACGATTCCAGAAAACGTGCTGGATCAAATGCGCGAGCACAGCTGGATGCGCCGTTTGGGTACCCCGGAAGAAATGGCTAATGTATACGCCTTCCTGGCCAGCGACGAGGCCAGTTATGTCAATGGTGTCGCCCTGGAAGCTAGCGGCGGCATTTCGCTGTAACTCCAGCCCGCGTCATACCGCCCCACCAGCCCATGTCAGGCTGCTGGGGCGCGTTTCCCATCTGCCCTGGCGCCGTTTTTTCTCCGAAAACCTCCCCCTTCTGGCCACAGTTCAGGTAGGATGGAACAGTATGCGTCCCATCCATCAAGGGCCCCGAGCCCTGAACAGTCATTCTGCCGCACAGAGCAGACGGTGACTGACGAAGGAAAACATCATGGCCTCCCCCCGCTATCACCGTAAACGCCGCATCGTGCAAATCGGCACACTGATCTTGATCGGTCTGATTCCAGCCAGTGGGCTGTTTCGCATCGATCTCACCACAGCCAGTTTTTCTTTTTTTGACCGGTCCGTTTATTGGTCCAATTACCTGCTGATCTTTGGCCTGGCACTGGTGGTTGCCACTGCCCCGATCCTGACTTACCTCACTATTGGCGCCGCCTGGTGTGGCTGGGCCTGTCCGCAAAACACGCTCTCGGAATGGGCCAATCAGGTCACTCAACGCTGGCTGGGAAAACGCGCAACCGTCGACATCGATCGGCCAAGCCACCAGATAGCCCCAGAAAAAAACACCGTCCTCCATTGGTTCTGGCTGCTGACCACGTTCATTGTCGCAGCCCTGATTCTCGGCTTTTTACCCTTTCTGTTTTTTTATCCGCTGGTTCAGGCCTGGGGATTGGTGTTTCATGACACCCAGGACCAACTGGCCACTTTCATGCGTCGCCTCTACGGAGTTTCCTGTTTTCTTGCCTTTGTGGATGTGGCCATCATGCGTCACTTCGTCTGCAAATATGTGTGTCTGTACCGGATTGGGCAACGCATTTTTCAGTCTCCAGGCGCCTTGCACGTGGCCTATGACCAGCACCGTGCAGGCGACTGCAGCAAATGCAACTATTGCGCCACCAGTTGTGTTACCGGAATCGACCCCACCCACATTGCGCAGTACGGCACCGAAGTTGAACGTTCCGCCGGTCTCTTCGGTAATCATTGTGGTTTTGG
>JAJZHV010000010.1:12098-12442 GCA_021804345.1 Pseudomonadota bacterium
TCTGCGGCGAATGTATCGATGCCTGTAGCCAACTGCATCACAAGCAGCACGACAATGCCCCTGGACTGTTATCTCTTTCCTGGGGCCAAAGGGAGCCCTCTGTCAGCCTGTGGCACCGTCTGCGCCAACGCCTAGGTGGGGTGAGTGGAGGGCTGCTTTTGGCCTTTCCGGCGGGTGGGGCCCTGATGTGGGCCGGGATACTGACCGAGCCCTCGCACCAGACTCCAAAACCCAGCGCAGAACAACTCCGTGCTTTCCACTGGGCTGAAGTCTGCAAGGCGCGCTGCGTGCCCCTGCAAAAAACCTGCCAGTCTGGACAGATGAGCGCGTGCTACGATAGCGCC
>JAJZHV010000174.1 GCA_021804345.1 Pseudomonadota bacterium
CCCGATCCTGATGTTCCACGGAGTCCAAATGCACGTTCACGACCCCTTCCACCTGCAAAGCCAGTCGTGTCAGTTCGAAATAATGCGTGGCAAATAGCGTCAGGCTGGCGTTCTTTTCGGCCAGATGGCGGGCAATGGCTTGTGCCAGGGAAAGCCCGTCAAAGGTGGAGGTGCCGCGTCCGATTTCATCCACCAGAACCAGGCTGTGCTGCGTTGCCCGATGCAGGATGTGAGCGGCCTCGGCCATCTCCACCAAAAACGTGGAGCGCCCCGAGGCCAGATCATCGCCGGCACCGATGCGGGTAAAAATCTGATCCAGCGGTCCTAGAATAGCCTCTTGGGCCGGAACAAAGCTGCCGGTATGAGCCAGTAAGGCAATCAGTGCCGTCTGGCGCATGTAGGTGGATTTTCCGCCCATGTTGGGTCCCGTGATCAACAGCAGGCGGCGCCCATCATGCAGGTCGGTATCGTTGGGAATAAACCGTTCCACCTGGGTGGCTACCACTAGGTGTCGCCCTTCCTTGATCCGTATCCGTGGCTCTGAGCAAAAGGTGGGCGCGTGCAAATCTAGAGCTACGGCGCGTTCGGCCAGACAGCACAGGGTATCCAGTTCGGCCAGAGTGGCGGCCAGCTGTTGCAGGGCGGGCACAAAGGGTTGCAGAAACTGCAGCAACTGCGTGTACAGTTGTCGCTCTAAGGCTAGGGCGCGTTCATTGGCAGACAGCGCCTTGTCCTCGAAGGCTTTCAGTTCCGGGGTAATGTACCGTTCAGCGTTCTTAAGGGTTTGACGCCGCCGATAATCCGCCGGAATGCGGGCCAAATGCGCCTGCCCCACTTCGATGTAAAACCCATGTACCCGGTTATATTCCACCTTCAGGGTGGCAATGCCGGTGCGCTCCCGTTCCTGGCGTTCCATCTCTAGCAGCACGGTGCCGCAGTCTGATTGCAAGTGGCGTAGTTCGTCCAGAGTGCCGTCGTGGTGCGGGGCAATCACGCCCCCATCGCGGACTTGCGCGCCGGGTTCCGCCGCTAGCACCTGGTGCAGCTGCCGGGCGATGGCCTCGGGAAGCTGTTGCAGTGTGGTGCCGAGGGTTTGCAAGCGTCCTGCCGAACCCAGGGGTTGCAAGCTGCTGTGCACGGTAGCCATCAGGTCCAGCGTGGCACGCAGCGCGGCCAGATCCCTTGGACGTGCCGACTCCAGGGCAATTCGGCCGGCAATGCGCTCCACATCGCAGCATTGGCGTAACAGCACCTGCAGCGCCAGGGCAGGCTGTGCCGTGCCCTCTGCCACTAGCGCGGTGACCGCGTCCAGACGCTCCTGAACGATGCGCCGCTCGCGCAGCGGATGGTGCAGCCAACGATGTAACAGACGCCGTCCCATGGGGTTGACACAGGTATCCAGCACGGACAGCAGCGTGGGTCCGCGATCCCCGCGCAGGGTTTCCGATATTTCCAGATTGCGCCGGGTGACGGCATCCATCCGCACCCAATCACGGGGCAGTTGGACGCTGAGCCCCTGAAGATGGGGCAGGGCCTGGCGCTGGGTGTGGCGCGCGTAGTGTAACAAGGCCCCGGCGGCAGCAATACCCAGGGGGACTTCCTGCACCCCCCAGGCACTCAGGTCATGCACCCCGAACTGCTGGCAGAGTTGCTGCTGCGCACCCTGATGGTCGAAGTGCCAAGCCTGCAGTCGTTGCACCGCCGGGTGCTGCTGCAAAAGCGGATGCTGCAGGGTTTCGGCAACCAGGATTTCAGAAGGCTGAACCCGTTCCAGTTCTGCGGGCAAATCTTCCAGGGAAAACTGACTGACATTCAATTCACCGCTGCTGAGGTTGAGGGTGGCAAGGCCCGCGGTTTTGTCCTGCACCGCCAGCGCGGCCAGCAACGTGTTGCGGTGTTCTTCTAGGAGTGCTGCATCGGTGAGAGTACCGGGAGTGATGATGCGCACCACCTGCCGTTGCACCGGGCCCTTGCTGTTGGCCGGGTCACCCACCTGTTCGCACAGAGCCACCGACTCGCCCAGTTTGACCAAGCGCGCCAAATACTGCTCGGCCGCATGATGGGGAACTCCCGCCATGGGAATGGGCGCTCCGGCGGACATCCCGCGTCGGGTCAGGGTAATGTCCAGCAGACGAGCGGCCTTTTCTGCGTCCTCATAAAACAACTCATAGAAGTCGCCCATGCGGTAAAACAGCAACTGTTGGCGATGTTGTGCCTTCAACGCCAGATATTGCTGCATCACCGGGGTATGTGCGCTGAGATCTTCCGGGTTCATCAGGGATTCAGTGATCACGGGGTCGTACAAGGGTTTTGGCACCGGTTGTGCGGGTTCGGGGCGCGCGGTGTTGGCGCGTTACAGGGGTAGTGCTGGAACGACCACGGGGTCCACTTTCCAGATGTCACGGCAATATTCCGCAATGGTGCGGTCCGAAGAAAATTTTCCCATGCGCGCCACGTTCAGGATGGACATGCGCGTCCAGTCACGGGGGCTGCCATAGGCCAAACCGGCCCGCTCCTGGCACTCCACATAGGCGGCATAGTCCGCCATCACCAGATAGGGATCCTGCTGCAGCAGGTTGTCCAGAAGCGGCTGAAAGGTTTTGCGGTCACCGTGGGAAAACAGACCGCTGCCGATCAGGTCGATGACGGCCTTGAGTTCGGGATTGGTTTGATAGAACGTGTAGGGGGTATAGCCTGATGCCAGGGTATAGGCCACCTCTTCTGCGGTGAGGCCGAACAGGAAAAAGTTTTCGGCCCCCACTTCCTCGCGAATTTCCACATTGGCCCCGTCCAGAGTGCCCAGGGTCAGGGCCCCGTTCATGGAAAATTTCATGTTGCCGGTGCCCGAGGCTTCTTTGCCCGCGGTGGAAATCTGTTGGGAAATATCCGCCGCCGGGTACAGGTACTGTCCCAGCTTGACGCTGAAATTGGGCAGAAAGACGACCTTGATGCGCCCGTTGACATCGGGATCGCGATTGATGACCTCCCCGATGGCGGTGATGAGACGGATCATCAGTTTGGCCATGGCATAGCCCGGGGCC